>CAYTTW010000032.1:0-8013 GCA_964441005.1 uncultured Candidatus Saccharibacteria bacterium
TGAGCTCACTTTCGAGCTCAATATCGGCGTGAAGTAGGCGGGCGAGCTTCATGGTGACATATAGTCCAAGGCCCGTGCCTTTACTCTGACGGGTACGATAGTCTTCCGAGCGGAAAAACTTATCAAAGACGCGTTCTTGATCGCTTTTACTAATACCGATCCCGCTGTCGTGGACGTAGAATTGAATACCGTGCGGTTTGGCTTGGGCACCAATAGTAACCCGGCCAGTTTCGGTGTACTTAATGGCATTGGTTATAAAGTTCTGAAGCACCTCCCGTACATAGAGCTCACTTGACTGCAGCACCTCTAAATGAGGATCAAGATCACTAACAAGCTCTAGGCCTTTTTGCTTGGCCTGGGGCTCATAATTTTTTACCAGGTCTTGCACGAGCTCATAACAGTTGATTGGGGAAATCTCGACGGTGAGTTTGCCGCGTTCTGCCCGAGATAGCGTGGCCAGATCATTAATCATACCCGATAGAAAGAGAATTTGGTCGTGGGCCTGTTTGAGAGCGTCTATGACCTGGTTGAGCCCACCACTCTTTTCAGCCGTCAGCTGGGCGTTGCTAATATTGCCCTCTGCAATAGCAATCGGCGTACGCAGTTCATGGCTGACAACGCTAATAAACTCGTCTCGTTCTTCTTCCAGTGATTTTTCCCGCGTAATATCCCGCAGCTGCAGCACATAGCCACGGTCACCACGCCGTCCGTAGCCCAAATGGACTGGGGCGATGCCAAGGTAGAGGTTAATGGTGCTTTTATCGCCATAGACAAGCCGATAATCACGGTTCGTAGTAGCCGTATGTGCCAAGGTAAGGAGCTCCATAACATCAACTGGTTGGTTGTTTTTATCAACAAGATGCAAAACATCGCTCAGTGGCTTGTCTTGCATTGAGCTGTTGAGGTCTAAAATATTCAAGGCAGCCCCGTTATATAGTTCAATCAAACCTTTCTGGCTGGTGGCAATCACCCCATCGGCCATACTGTTGACTAAACTAGTCAAGCGTTCGTGTTCGAGCTGGAAGGAACTGGGCTTTAATTTTTGTAGTTTGCTCAGCATGCGTCCTATTATGCCATAAACACTTTAATCACGAGCGGCTTCGCTGTTGAAGAAGAAATCGTTGGCTTGGATGATTGGCTGATAACGATGCAAGCGTTTCTTGAGTTGCTTTGCGCCCGGGAGGCACTGTTCAAACAGTTTCCAAAAATCAGTACCGTGGTTCAATACCTTGGTGTGGATGAGTTCATGTAGCAGGACATAGTCAATGAGTTCCCACGGCAGTTGCATTAAGAATAAGTTGAGCACAATATCGCCTTGGTTGGTACAACTTCCCCAGCGCCGAGTGAGCTGTTTAATACGAGCACTTCGATAGGTAAAACCGTGTTGCTGGGCGAGAAGATCGAGTCGAACGGGTAATAACTGGACGCCTTGACGGCGCAAAGCCCGAATGGCGGCGCGGCGGGCAGCCGTTTGCACCGAAATATGATTCTGAGTATAACGTGGTGGATAGGTGATGCGTACTTGATTGCCCAACACCTTCGTACTAATACTTGGTAAGCTAGCCACTGCTTCAAAAGCCAGCTGGTGAGCCTTCCCAATCCGGTCACCAGTTTGTAGCAAGCGTACGCGAGCGGGTCGGTGCTCAGCAATCCATTCAGTTTTTGATTCCACAAAGGCTACTGCGGCCGCAAAGGACACCCAGGTCGGTAGGCTCACCTTGACCTCACCGGTCGGCGTCAGATTAATCCTGATGGAGCGATTGGCGCGCCGTTTAGTGAACTGGACTTCGCCAACTTCGCCCACCCACACAGTTTTGCTGGCCATTAGCGGATGACAATGTTACGGCGACTCAAGTCGACACGTCCACCATTGGCGTGAGGAATGAGATTGACGAGTCCTGGCTTGATAACGTTGGCGGTTGCACTATCGGAGTTAATAAGTCCCAGATCATAGAGCTTTTTCATCACGGCAGCCCGCTGGGTGTTGAAGGTGTGCTTGCCACTAATGACGATGTAGTCTTCATCCTTGGGGTTTTGCATATGTTTAGCAAAATCCATAAACGTTTCTTTGGTGTATGGCAGCGCGTATTTGTCGTCGCTCTTGCGTCGATCGCGGTTTGTTAAGCGAGCCATGGCGCTATCAGCATCAATCTGGAGCCAGATCAGTAAAAACTGCACCTTACCTTTACGGGCAATATCCCGTAGAACGCGGCGCTGGCTGGCGCGAAAGGCGTTGCCGTCATAGACCACACTTACTCCAGCGCGTAGAAACTCTTCGGTCATGTACTCCATGAGGTGAGCAATAACCTCATTTTCTTGCTTGTCATTGCGTGGTTGCTCGAAAAGCTCAAAACGAATGCGGTCGCCGTGGATGTGTACGGCGTTCATACTTTCACAGAGTTGTCTGGCAAAATAGGTCTTACCGGCCCCCGGATACCCATACAACATGACCAGGAGTGGTTTGGTTAGTTCAGTCTTGCTCATTGTTACTATGTATAACAGATTATATTGCATTTGGAAAGAGTTAGCGACCTTATGAAATGCTCAATCTTGTTGTAAAATACAGTGGTTCTAATTGCGCCGCGCTAAAGGGGAGTAGCTCAGTTGGTAGTAGCGTCGGTCTCCAAAACCGAAGGTCGCAGGTTCGACTCCTGTCTCCCCTGCCACGTCCGAACTAATAGCAACCCCGCTTCAATTTCCACGATCAAGTGGTGAAAATTGAGCGGGGTCTTGTATTGTTCCTCCTTTCAATTTTGCAAACAGCCAGCTTGGTTTGCAAAATTGTAGAAGCGTGAATAATTATTCTCTCGCCGCGGGAATAGCATTCTCATGCGCTGGGATAACTGAACAACATATGAGTTGGGGAAAAGCGGTTGTGCTTAAAGAGTTTTCTCTCTATAATTTATGACGAGTTAAGTGCACGAGAATAATAAAAAATGAAAATACTTATGCTTGGGTGGGAATTGCCACCGCATAACAGTGGTGGCTTAGGGGTGGCGTGTTACCAACTCTGTCGCGCACTGGCTGATAATGGCGCTGATATTGAGTTTATTCTACCGTATACCCCCAAGCAAAAGCCGTCGTTTATGAAATTGCATAGCACCCAATCGAGTAGCGCACCGTCCGTTGCGCAGCGGCTTTCGGTATATGACAGCGCGCACTATACCGGTGATGATAGTCACCACTGGCATGATATTTTTGGCCAACACAGCACCTATGAAAAAACGGTCCTCAAACTGGTCAACGAGCAGCAGTATGACATTATCCATGCCCATGACTGGTTGACCTTCCGAGCAGCCTTACGCGCCAAGGAAGCCGCCGGTCTACCATTTATAGCGCATGTTCACTCTATTGAATCAGACCGCGCGGGTGGCGGCCCCGGTAATTACTTAGTCCGAGAAATTGAAGAAAACGCCCTGCTGCTTGCCGACCGAGTGGTGGCCGTGAGTCAGCACACCAAGCACGCCATGATGCGCGAATACGGCATTCCGGGTAGCAAAATTGACGTCGTGCACAATAGTTTTGATCGGCAACTATTAGAGCCAGCTGCCGCAACCAGCGAATATCGTTACCTGAACGATTTAAAGGCCAACGGTTACCACGTGGTGGCCAGCGTCGGTCGATTGACTATTCAAAAGGGCCTACCTAGTCTTCTGAAAGCCTTTCGGCTAGTTGTTGATCATCTGCCTAAAACCATGCTGTTAGTGGTGGGTTCTGGTGAACAATACCATGAGTTAATTGCTCTTTCAGCGACCCTCGGGCTCTCAAAACAAGTGGTGTTTACCGATTTTCAGCGCGGCCAACGCTATCGCCAGGCCTATGAGGTGGCTGATTTATTTGTGATGCCCTCTATCTCCGAACCCTTTGGGTTGACACCACTGGAAGCCATTGGCTACGGAACACCGACACTGATTAGTCGGCAGGCTGGCGTGGCTGAGGTGTTACACAATACGCTCACCTGCGATCATTGGGATACACACCACATGGCTAACGCCATGGTTGGTGCTTTACGCCACAAATCGCTGCGTCATGAGCTACTCAAAAACGCCACAGCTGAATCGAGCAAATTATCGTGGGACGGCGCCGCTCAACAAATGCTTGGTCTCTATGATCGACAACTCACTGGAGCGGTTGCATGAAAAAGGCGATTGTTCTCTATCTGCATGTTCATCAGCCGTACCGGGTCCGTCCATACACGATTTTTGATGTTGGCAACGATCACAACTACTTTACGGGCGACGATGACCGAACCAGTAACGAGCGGCTACTAAAAAAAGTTGCTGAGAAATCGTATATTCCGACCAACCAGCACTTATTGGCGCTGCTCAAAGCGCATCCAGAATTTAAGTTGTCGTTGTCGATTACCGGGGTTGTTCTCGAGCAGCTGGAGCTATGGGCGCCGGAAGCCCTTCGGTCCTTCCAGGCCTTAGTCGAGACGGGACGCGTGGAAATAGTTGGCGAAACGTATCATCACAGCCTGGCCTTTTTCCGGTCCCGCGCAGAATTTGAAACCCAGGTCGGCATGCATCGCGATAAAGTTAAAAAACTATTCAAGCAAGAACCAACCGCTTTTCGTAACACTGAGTTGGCCTATAACAATGACGTTGCTCGTTGGGCCGATCAAGCTGGCTACAAAGTCATCCTGGCCGAGGGCTGGGACCCGGTTTTGGAGTGGCGAAGCCCCAATTATGTCTACCGACCCGTTTATACCGATCAAATTCACCTGCTCATGAAAAACTACCGGCTGAGCGATGATATTGCTTTTCGCTTTAGTGACCGCGAGTGGAGTGAGTGGCCGCTGACAGCCGATAAATTTGTGCACTGGCTGAGCGAAACCGGTGATGCTACCACTTTTAACTTATTTATGGATTACGAAACCTTTGGCGAGCACCAATGGGACGAAAGTGGCATTTTCAATTTCCTAAAGCATTTACCTGGCGAGTGGCTCAAGCAAGCCGATCATGGCTTCATGACGGTTACCGAGGCCGGCACCAGCTTTGAACCCTCAGACCAAATTGATGTACCGCAAACCATCACTTGGGCTGATAACGAACGTGACCTCAGCGCCTGGCTGGGCAACGATATGCAGCAAGAGGCGATTGGGGCCCTCTATGGCCTGCAAGAGCCAATTATGCAAACCGGTGATTTAGCGCTCATTGAAGATTGGCGACGCTTACAAACATCTGATCATTTTTACTACATGTGTACCAAATGGTTCAACGACGGTGACATCCACGCCTACTTTAGTCCCTACGCTACGCCCTATGAAGCCTTTATAACCTACATGAATGCGTGGCATGACCTCAAAGATCGTCTGATTGAGAAAGGGGTCGAGGTCTAGACCATGGGGCGTCCGGTAATGCTCAGTAATGGTCGCTTAGCGGTCGGTCTCAACGAGTTCGGCCTGGTCCACGATTTTTACTATCCTTACATTGGACTAGAAAACTTGACTACGGCTCGTAGCCTAAATCATTTAATTGGGGTGTGGATCAACGGAAAATTTTCGTGGGTTGATGATGGTAGCTGGCAAACGAGTGTGGATTTTGATGACGATGCGCTGATTAGCGATATTCGCCTGCGTCACCCAAAATTGGCTATTGAACTGCATCTCACTGATTTTGTCGATGTTCAACATAACGCTTTCTGCCGGCGGATTTCGGTTCACAATCTTGCCCCGCGCAGCCGGCAGGTGCGCTTGTTTTTGCACCAGGTCTTTTTAATCTCCCGGAGCGGTCGAGCCGATACGGCGTTATTTGTGCCCGAGGAGAACTATATTCTTGATTACAAAGGACGCTGTTGCTTACTGGCGTATGGCGAGCAGTCAGGCAAACCATTTGATCAATATGCGGTTGGTATTTTTGGCATCGAGGGTAAGGAAGGCACCTTCCGCGACGCCGAAGATGGTGAGCTATCGGGCAACCCCGTGGAGCATGGTGGCGTGGATTCGGTGATGCGTTTTTCGTGCCATCTGAAGCCACAGGCGCATACCACGGTCGATTACTGGGTAGTGGCAGCGGATTCCCAGCAAGCGGCCGAAAAAGTGCATCACACTATAAAAAGCGAGGGACTCACTCAGCGCCTAGCCGCCGCGAAGGCGCAGTGGCAGACCTGGTTGGCGCCAGCCCGCTCCGGACTCGCAGTCGTCGCTGATGAATACCGGACGCTGGCTCAAAAATCCTTATTAATTATCAAATCTCATATCGATGAGCGTGGCGGCATCATTGCCTCGTGTGATTCGTCAATTTTTAACTACGGCCGCGATTACTATAGCTATGTCTGGCCGCGCGATAGTGCTTACGTGCTATGGCCGCTAATTCGATTGGGATATCAAGATGAGCCCAAACGGTTTTTTGAATTCTGCCGCGATATTTTGATGGAAGATGGTTATCTCATGCACAAATATCAGCCAGACCGAGCAATTGGCAGTACCTGGCATCCATTGGTGCATGGTCGCCACGCTGAGCTAGCCATTCAAGAAGACGAAACAGCCATTGTGCTGTACATGTTGGGACAATATTATGATCAGTTCCAGGACGATGATTTTGTGCGTAATCTCTACGAAACGCTTATTAAGCCCGCGGCCAACTTTTTGGCCAGCTACATCGATGAACAAACTCACTTGCCACACGCTAGTTATGATCTGTGGGAAGAAAAATTTCTGACGACTACCTATTCGAGCGCAGTGGTGTACCAGGCCTTGCTGGTGGCTGCGCAGTTTGCCGAGCTTTTTGAATATCCAGACGATGCCGTGGGATGGCAGACAGTGGCAGATTCTATTCTAGAACATGTTGATACCTTGTTTGATACTAAGCAGCAGATCTATCGCAAGGGCTTTTTATTTGAAGATGGCAAACTGCAACATGATAACGTTCTCGATGTTTCAAGTTTGTACGGGGTCATGATGTTTGGTTTGTATACTGATTCCAAGCCTCTCCATCAGACCGCCCAAGCCATTGAGTCTACATTGTTGGACCGCTCGCCATCGAAGGGCTGCCCGCGCTACTTGCACGATGGCTATTTTGCTTCTCGTCCACCATACGTCGGTAATCCATGGCTGGTAACGACGCTCTGGATGGCCCAGTACTATATTCGCGTCGGTAAGCTAGATCGCAGTAAACAACTGCTGGCGTGGGTTCAAGAACACTGCTTGCCCAGTGGCGTCATGCCGGAACAAGTTGATCCCACCGATGGCAAGCCGGTATCTGTTGCGCCCCTCATTTGGAGCCAGGCCGAGTATATTAATACCGTGCTGGACCTCGCCGAACGTCAGAAAAAATAGTTATTTTTTGGGCTTTACTTCGTTGCGGCCGAGGTTTTTCTTGGTTTCAGAATACCATGTGTATTTGCGAAGGACCGGATTGTACTTGCGCAGTCGTAGTTTCTCGGTAGTATTAACGGTATTTTTGGTCGTGTAATAATGCCGCAAACCCGACTCTTCACAGACGAGTCCGATGATTTTACGCTTATCACCTTTTTTGGCCATATCCGGTAGATATTAACAGATATAATCTAGCTTGTAAACAGAGCTAGGCTAAGTCGCGGATGTAGTCCAGCACACCGACAGGGTTGTTCACAAACGACCGATCAACGCCTATGACGCTCTCGACATTTGATATGCCTAAAATAACTATGCTAGAACTGACCTTCTGTAATCGCTGAGCTGATCGTATCCAACTGGTCACACAGTCGCCGGTTTGGGTATCATTGCCGCTGACTAACTCACTATCGACAAGTACTAGCTGAGTATCTTGTAAAGTTCTGCCCGCCTGGTCGGGTTCGCGTAGCTTTTGACGAGCTTCATCGAAGCTCGAAATGACATCCGCAAGGATGTGCCCCTCGCATTCTAAGCCAATCTTAAACAGCTGAACTTTGTTGGGATCATCATCAATGACGAGAACACGAGCAACATCCATAATGAGCAATATTATAACACAATAAGATTGTTCAAGCAATGTTCATGGAGCCATCTTCGGGATTTGAACCCGAGACCCCTTCCTTACCATGGAAGTGCTC
>CAYTTW010000033.1:0-8008 GCA_964441005.1 uncultured Candidatus Saccharibacteria bacterium
CAAGACCGCGGTGATAGCGGCGGTTAGGGTGGTTTTGCCGTGGTCAACGTGACCCATAGTACCAACGTTAACGTGCGGCTTGCTACGGTCAAATGTGTCTGCCATTAGGGGACTCCTACTTAGTAATTAATGTTTCCATGAGAATACCAACACTCCCATGAGTTACTTGATAATGGTATCTGATATGCGGTCAGATGTAAAGATTAAACAACCGCACTGAAGGTGGTTATTCTTTCGCGACAATTGCTTTGGCCGCCGCCGAAATGGCATGCGTTAGCCAAGCTTCGCTCCCCAGCAGTACACCATACAGTTCGTCCCAGGTAGTGACATGGCCCTTGGCTTCTACGACCTCAACAACGTGTTGTTCAAATACCACATGACGCAACAGGGCGGCATCTTGTAAGCCTTCATTCAGTACTTTGCGATTCATGTATTACTTGGCGTTACGCGCAATGATAGTCTCGGTCACATTGTTTGGCACATCTTGATAGTGATCGAGCTCCATACTAGAGCTGGCCCGGCCCTGGGTCATACTACGCAAGTTCGTGGTGTAGCCAAACATTTCGCCAAGTGGTACAAAAGCGGTAATCTCTTTTATGCCCGGGGTAAGATCTTCCATCGACTCGATCCGGCCGCGCTTGGAATTCAGGTCACCAATGACATCACCCATAAATTCCTCAGGTGTGACTACCACCACTTTCATGATGGGCTCGAGTAGTACGGGGCCACCTTTTTTGACACCATCTTGTAGGGCAATTGAGCCAGCAATTTTAAAGGCCATTTCACTGGAGTCAACCTCGTGGTAACTGCCATCGTAGAGCTCAACCTTAATATCCACCACTGGGTAGCCAGCAATGACACCATTCGCCATAGCCTCTTCAACTCCAGAGCGCACGGCGGGTATATATTCACCGGGCACCACGCCACCCTTGATGGCATTAACGAATTCAAAACCTTTGCCAGCCTCATTTTGGCTGAGGCGCAGCCAGACATGACCATACTGTCCGCGACCGCCGGTCTGACGAATATACTTGCCTTCAACTTCCACGCCGTCCTTACGGATTGTTTCGCGGTACGCTACCTGCGGTTGACCGACGTTGGCATCCACGGTAAATTCGCGCTTCATACGGTCAACAATAATTTCCAGGTGTAGTTCGCCCATACCTGAAATAATCGTTTGGCCGGTTTCATCGTCGACTCTAATCCGAAAAGTTGGATCCTCTTCGGCTAAGCGTTGCAGCGCCAGGCTCATCTTTTCCTGGTCGCTCTTGGTCTTGGGTTCAATGGCAATACTGACCGGTGGTTCCGGGAAGCTAATACTTTCGAGCACAATCGCATGATTTGGGTCACAAAGTGTGTTACCGGTGGTGGTCCCTTTGAGACCAACAATGGCCGCAATATCACCAGCACCAACTTCTGTGACGTCCTCACGTTTATCGGCTTGCATCCGGACAATCCGTCCGACGCGCTCCTTTTCACCAGTGGAGCTATTGAGTATATAGGAGCCAGCTGTCAATTTGCCCGAGTAGACTCGAAAGTAGGCTAACTTGCCAACAAACGGATCGGTTGCAATCTTAAACGCCAGAGCCGTAAATGGATCACTTTCCGCTGGTTGACGCTCAATTTGGTCACCAGTCTTGGGCTGCAAACCCCATGTACTACCGCGGTCCAGTGGGCTGGGTAGAATATCAACTACCATATCAAGAACTTTTTCAACAATGACGCCCCGGCCGTCACCACCAGTTACCGGGAAAAATTTACTGGTTAGAGTGGCCGTGCGAATGGCTTGTTTGATCTCCGCTTCGCTCAAGCCCTCTTCGCCGACTTCAAAATACTTTTCCAGTAAGGCTTCATCTTCGGCTACGGCATTTTCAATCAGTAAACTGCGGTACTTTTTGACCTGATCGAGCATGTCTGCGGGAATCTCACCTTCTATCAACTCATGATCAGCAAACTCTTTGTAGGTGTACGCCTTCATGGCAACCAGGTCAACCACCCCGTTAATGCTTTGCTCAATACCAATTGGCAGGTGCAACGGAAAGGCGTGCTTACTCAAGCGATGGTGAATACTTTCCAGTGACTTATAGAAATCGCCACCAGTTTGATTAATTTTATTAATAAAGCAAATCCGCGGTACACCGTACTTATCGGCTTGGCGCCAGACAGTTTCCGATTGGCTTTCGACGCCCATTTTGCCGTCAAACACCACAACCGCACCATCCAGTACCCGCAAGCTACGCTCCACCTCAACCGTAAAGTCGATGTGACCAGGCGTATCGATAATGTTAATTTGGTGGTCTTTCCAGAAGCATGTAACGGCGGCTGAGACTATGGTAATGCCGCGCTCGCGCTCCTGGGCCATCCAGTCAGTCGTAGTTTCGCCCTCATGGACGGCGCCAATTTTGTGCTTTAATCCGGTGCGATAGAGGATGCCTTCAGTGGTTGTCGTTTTCCCGGCATCAATGTGCGCAATAATGCCAATGTTGCGTAATTTCTCAAGCGGGTATTTTTTCTCAGCCATAAAGGTTCCTTATTTAGTTGTTCAGTTTTGTGATTTAAAGCCAATGGAGTCGTTATCCTTGGCGACTATTTCGACACCAGGCGTCGTAAAAATAAAGCTTCGCGTGTCATTCACTTTGCCACTACTGCCACAAGTGCCGTCTTCTTTTTGGCCAGTACACTCTGGAGACACTTTTTCAAAAATTATTTGAGTGGTTGCCAGTTCGGCTAGTTTTTGCCGCTGTACGTGCTCGCTCATTAAATTATTTGGGTTGGCCGCCACCACTGATTCGGCCAGCACACATGCGCCATAATAACTACAATCGGTTAGCTCACAGGCCATATTAGTACCTCGCAAAATGAGCAAAGGCGCGATTGGCCTCGGCCATTTTATGGGTATCTTCACGTTTCTTGACGGCCGTACCAGCGTTGTTATAGGCTTCGATGAATTCGGCAGCCAAACGGTCTTCCATGCTCATGCCTTTGCGTGCCCGAGCTGCTTGGACGAACCACATGGTTGTCAGGTGATTTTGGCGCTGACCCCGTACTTCAAATGGAATTTGATAGTTGGCCCCTCCAACCCGGCGTGACCGCGTTTCCATGTGCGGCTGAATATTTTTCATGGCTTGTTCAAATACTTCCAGCGGATTTTGGACCTTCAGCTTGTCGGCGGCTTTTTGCATGCCGTTATAGACCAGTCGTTCGGCCAGTTGCTTTTTGCCGTCTTGCATGACCCGATTAATAACGCGCTGCACAGCAATGCTATTGTACAGGCGATCGGGCTGAATATCCCGTACTAGGGAAGCAGTTTTCTTACGGGGCATTTATTACTTGCCCTTCTTGGCGCCATATAAGCTACGGCCTTGCTTACGGTTTTGGACCCCTTGCAAATCTAGCCTTCCGCGCACCACGTGGTAACGGACTCCAGGTAAATCGGGGACGCGTCCACCTCGAATCATTACAACCGCATGTTCTTGCAAATTGTGTCCTTCACCACCAATGTAGGCCCAGACTTCCTGACCATTGGTCAGACGTACCCGAGCCACTTTGCGCAGCGCCGAGTTTGGCTTTTTTGGTGTTTTGGTGGTCACTTTGACACAGACGCCCCGTTTAAAAGGCGCTGGTTTCTCGTAACTCCTGGTCTTCAGGTTATTGACCACCTTCAGCAAGGCCGGGGATTTAGACTTACCGGATTTAGACTGTCTCGATTTGCGGACTAATTGGTTAATGGTTGGCATACGGTGTCCTATTTAAACCTATTTACTTTTCTTGGTCAACGTCTGGTGTTTCATCGTCGTCCACCTGGTGGGCCGCCCAACCGGTACCAACCGGAATCGGTCGCCCCAGAATGACGTTTTCCTTAAGACCAAAGAGGTGGTCAACTTTACCACTCGTGGCAGCGCTAATGAGCACGCGCGTCGTGTCCTGGAAACTAGCGGCACTTAGGAAGGAATCGGTCGACAGCGAGGCTTTGGTAATGCCCATAAGCAACTGATTGTATTTCGTGAGCTGCTTGCCTTCAGTCTTGAGGCGCGCGTTGGTCTCCAGTACTGAAACTTTGCTAACGATATCGCCAGTCACAAACTCACTATCACCTGAATCTTCAATCTGCACGCGGCTAAACATCTGCCGAATAATAATCTCCAAATGCTTATCGGCGATATTCTGACCTTGGGAAGCAAATATACGCAGGATTTCGTTCATGATGTAACGCTGCGTGGCTTCAATACCTTGCAAACGCATCAGTTCGTGGAGATTTATAGAGCCATTGGTCAAGCGTTGCCCAGCCACAACTTGCTCATCAGCCTTGACGAGCAATTGCTTAAAGCCTGGGATTTCGTAACGGATGAGGCTGGATTGGGTCGGCTTTATGGTGACGGCAGTTTTGCTTACTTCCACCTTACCAGCCATGGTGGCCACCAAGGGGTTTGCACCGTCTTCTTCGGACGCCACTACATCACCGGCGACAACTTCCTGCCCCTTCTTGACCTGCGGCGTGCGGCCTTCAAGGGGTAGCTTTACAAGCTCGTTGTCATTAGCCGTCACTTGCACCACATAGTGATCGCCCTCTTCCCAGCTGGTTACTGTTCCCGCTATGTCGCTCAAATAGGCTTGGCCTTTTGGTGTTCGTACTTCAAATAGCTCCTCAACACGTGGCAAACCGGTTGTGATATCTTCACCAGCGACGCCACCAGAGTGAAAGGTCTTCAGCGTCAGCTGTGTACCTGGCTCACCAATGCTCTGGGCGGCAATGACACCGACCGGATGCCGATTAGCCACCAGCTCACCGGTGGCCGGATCAAGTCCATAGGCCATCCGTGATATCCCACGGACGCTCGAGCAACTCAAGACGCTGAGAATTTTGACTCCGTCCAGTGACGTATCGGCTTCAATGGCGGTGGCGGCCTCACGGGTGATGAGCCGGTTTTTCTTAACGTGTTTGCCGATGGTTTCAGCCGCAAAGCGACCTTCTAGCCGAGCCGCATATGGTACGCCAATCTCTTCGGCGTCAGCGCGGTACATGGCCAGGCCCGGATCGTCACAAGGATCATCGGTTGTAAAGACATCCTGACTAACATCTACCAGGCGACGCGTCAAATATCCAGAGTCGGCAGTCTTGAGCGCGGTGTCAATCATACCTTTGCGTGCCCCACGCGTGGCGGTAAAGTACTCGAGAGGTGTTAGTCCGCTCTTATAGTTAGAGCGAATCGGTAGCTCAATAGCTCGCCCCGTGGCGTCAGTCGTAATACCAAGTAGTCCCACCGCCGTCTTGACTTGACCAATGTTACCCCGTGCCCCAGATACCACCGCAATGGACATAGCGCTGTCTTCATCGGCAAATTGCATAGACAAGGTGGCTTGAACTTTGGCATCGATGGCCTGCCAGTTTTCGACAGTCAGGCGGTAGCGTTCGTCGTCATTGATGAATCCCTGGTCGTATTGGTCACTAATTTCGGCAGCTTTCTCGGCGCCTTCATTTAAGATGCCATCCAAACCTTGAATATCGCTGAAGTCACTCATACCCATAGACAAGCCAGAAATGGTGGCATATTCAAAGCCCAGGTTCTTGAGGTCGTCGGCCACTAAGGCCGTCTTGTCCTGACCATACGTTTCATAGACTAGCGCCATGACCGCCGACAGTTTCTTCTTGGTCATTGGCTCATCTTGGAATGGAAAGTCTTCTGGGAAGATCTCGTTAAATAAGACACGGCCGAGCGTTGTGTCGCGGCGTTGACCACGGAACGGCACGCTGATGAAGCTTTGCAGACTAATACTTCCGTCGTCGTGAGCCATGAGTGCTTCTTCCAACGAACTAAAGTTTTGGCGCTCTGTCGACTGCTTCGGCCGTTCATACGTCAGGTAGTAACAACCCAGTACGATATCTTGTTCAATATGTAGAATCGGTGAACCATCGGCCGGTTTTAGTAAGTTTTTATTTGAAGCCATAATAGTTTTGGCTTCGTGTTGCGCCGCATCACTCAGTGGCAAATGGACGGCCATTTGGTCACCATCAAAGTCGGCATTAAAGCCCTTACACACGAGTGGGTGAAGCTGAATCGCCTTACCTTCAATCAAAACTGGTTGGAAGGCCTGAATACTCAAGCGGTGCAAAGAAGGAGCGCGGTTTAAAAGGACATACTTGCCCTTAATGACCTCATCTAAGGCATCCCAGACGGCTATTTCGCCGGTTTCAATCATTCGCGTGGCGCTGCGAATATTGTGGGCTTGTTCGCGCTCAATCAGTTCACCAATTACAAACGGCTTAAAGAGCTCGAGGGCCATCATCTTCGGCAAACCACACTGGTCAATTTGGAGTTCTGGACCAGCCACAATGACCGACCGACCAGAATAGTCAACCCGTTTTCCAAGCAGGTTTTGGCGGAAACGCCCTTGCTTACCTTTGAGCATATCACTCAGACTTTTGAGCCGACGACGCTGTCCGGTGGCTGCCACGGCCCGACCCGAACGAGCATTGCTATTGTCAATCAAGGCATCAACGGCCTCCTGTAGCATGCGCTGTTCGTTACGGCAAATGACCTCTGGAGCGTTGAGCTCAATTAACTTCTTTAAACGGTTATTGCGGTTAATAACACGGCGGTACAGATCATTGAGGTCGCTGGTTGCAAAGCGGCCACCAGTCAACTGTACCATTGGTCGTAAATCGGGTGGAATGACCGGCAGAACAGTAATACACAGGCTTTGGGATTTAATGCCAGCTCGATGCATGCTTTCAAGCAAACGCAGGCGCTTCATAATCTTCTTTTTACGCTGACCCTTGGCTTCCTCGGCCTCAGCTGTCAAATCATCGATCAGCTTGCCGAGATCAATCTCATCGAGAAGGTCTTTGATGGCACCACCACCCATACCTACTTCAACCAGTTTCTGAACGTTATCTGGCAGGGCGCGGAAATCGGTTTCGCTTATTAAACGCTGCTTTTCGAGATTCTCGAGCTGCTCTTTAATGAGCTCATAGTCGTGAGCTAGTTCTTCGAGTTCCTTGGTCTGTTGTTCTGCCAAGGCTTTAACATCGGCATCGGCCTTGGCCGCTTCTTTCTCATACCGAGCCTTAATCGCCGCTTCAGCCGCTTTGAATTCAGCTTCTTTGTCGCCGAGCATTTGATCGCGCTTCTTCTCATCTACCTTTTTAATAATGTAGCTCGCAAAGTAGGCAATTCGTTCCAGATTTTTGACCGTCATGCCGAGAACAAGGCCAATAGCCGACGGCGTGCCACGCAGGAACCAAATGTGCGCCACTGGTGTAGCGAGACTAATGTGCCCCATGCGTTCGCGACGTACTATCGATTTGGTAACAATCTCACCATTCTTATCAATGGCGGCTTCGCGCGAACGGACGCCTTTGTACTTGGCATCGTGAGGATTGATATCCTTAACAGGTCCAAAAATGCGTTCGCAGAAGAGGCCATCGCGTTCGGGCTTTTGAGTCCGATAGTTAATTGTTTCGGGTTTCGTCACTTCGCCGTGGGACCAGTCTATAATGTCGTCGGCACTAGCGACTGCCAATCTCACCGCGTCAAAGTCCGTAATATCAGTTCCGTGCGCATAACGTCGAATCATCTAAGCTGCCTCCTCATCATCTGCAGTCACCGCTGCTTTATCGTCAGTATCATTGTCGTCGTCCGCCACCACGGTAGTTGCCGGCATATCGTCCTCAAGATCCATAACCACAAACTCGTCGGCCACAGCATCCTGCGACACATCAAGCGGTGAAGCTTCGGGTACCGGAACGTCAACCTGAGGTAAATGGGTCGCTTCGTCCTTGATGTTTTCGGCTAGAACTGCCTCAGCATCAACAACTTCATTGGACTTCACCAGATCAACCTTGAGACCTAAGCCCTGGAGCTCTTTTACCAGCACGTTAAACGATTCTGGTACCTTTGGCCCCACGATTTCCGTCTTCTTAATGATCGACTCATAGGCTTTTGAACGACCGTACACATCATCGGACTTAATAGTTAACATTTCTTGTAGAGTGTGTGAAGCACCGTAA
>CAYTTW010000034.1:0-7994 GCA_964441005.1 uncultured Candidatus Saccharibacteria bacterium
TACCCAAGCCGGACATGATTATAGATATGGTGGTCTAGAGGATGTGGTCTCTTTTGCAGCTCAATTTCATCGGGTCTCAGGGCTCGTTCCACTGGGCTACCACTAGAGAAATCAACACAGAAGCGTGGCAAGGCACCAGCGCTCGCAAAGAAAGTTACCGTGAAATGTTCTTGGTCGGTTTGGGGCAACGCGGGCCCCCTATACAGAGCATGATACGAATCACGACCATAGTTATGATAACGAGCGGTTACTTCCTGCAAGAAGCAGCTGCGCAGCGCCATGCCACTGACAGATTCAAAAATTGGGTTATCGGCAGGGTGAAAGGCATGGTGCGTCGTATCCGGATTTGCCGATAGTGGCGTAATGACAGACGGCAGCCCACTGAGCTTATCGACAGGGGTTACTAGCTCTGCTGCCACATTGACCTCCCAAAAGCCAACTAATTGCTTAAGCTAATAGTAGGCAATGGCTAGCACCGTTTGCAAGCATTAAATTAACAAACTTACTGGTTTAAGAAGGCGTCGCGGGGTTCTTCGTCGGGGATTTCGTCGTAGACGTCGCCTGGCTCAGCGTCAGTGGCATCGGGGTTGCCAAACACCTCATCCATAGAATGCACCAGGACCTCGCGCGGCCGGGCACCGTCGGCTGGTCCCACTATCCCCTGCTCTTCCATGGTTTCAATCAGCCGGGCGGCCCGGGCATAACCAACGCGCAGCCGCCGCTGCAGCAGACTGGTACTGGCCTTGTGAGCTTCAATCACCACCTGCACTGCATCGCGCCACATATCATCGTTGGCTTCATTGGCACCGTAGTCGGCCACGATGCCGCCCTTGCCATTGAGCTGTACGGGCTGGCTGACCACTTCATCATCATACTGTGGCGCCCGCTGCATACGGAGAAAATCAGTCACCTTGACTGTTTCGTCGTCGGCAATAAAGGCACCCTGGACACGTTTGGGCTTAGGCATATCAGAGGTCAGTAGCAGCATGTCACCGGAACCCAGTAGTTTCTCGGCCCCCATTTGGTCGATAATTGTCCGCGAGTCGACTTGGCTGGCGGTGGTGAAGGCAATTCGCGCTGGCACGTTGGCTTTAATGAGACCAGTAATAACATCCACCGATGGTCGTTGAGTCGCCAACACCAGGTGAATACCGGTGGCTCGGGCCTTCTGCGCCAAGCGTACAACAAGCGCTTCGACGTCGCGGGCGGCCATCATCATCAGATCGGCTAACTCGTCAATGACGATGACAATATAGGGCATGCCCTCTTCTTTCTTGAGGGTATTGTATTCGGCAATGTTGCGGCGATTGACCTCGGCCATGGTGCGCAAGCGACGTTCCATCTCTGCCACCGCCCACTTGAGTGCACTAATACACTTTTCGGGTTCGTTAATCACTGGCGTGAGCAGGTGCGGCACGTCGTTATACGGTGTTAATTCCACTTGTTTTGGATCGACTAGAATAAGCTTGAGGTCGCTGGGCGAATTGCGATACAGCAAGCTGGTGAGCACCGTGTTGATCATAATAGACTTACCAGAGCCAGTTTGACCGGCAATAAGTAAGTGTGGCATTTTGGTCAGATCACCAACCACCGGTCCGCCGGCAATGTCTTTTCCAATCACAAACCCCAAGGGACTGTTGAGCTCGCCCCACTCCGGAGACTGCAAGAGACTACTGATGCGTACCATGGCCGGCTTGACGTTAGGGACTTCAATACCCACGGCGCGCTTGCCTGGAATTGGTGCTTCAATGCGAATCGAATGAGCAGCCAGATCGAGTGCCAGGTTGTTCTCAAGGGCCGTAATCTTGGTGAGTTTTACGCCTGTTGGTGGTTTGAGCGTAAATTGTGTGACCCGGGGACCAATGTTTGCCCCTTCCATATCGACATCAATACTAAAGTTGGCAAACGTTTCCTGAATCGTCTTAGCATTGCCTTCCACGTCCCCGGCATCGGCTTTATCTTGTTTTTGATTGAGCAAGGTGAGCGGTGGAAACTGCCAGTTGGGATCGCTGGCCAGGGTCAACGCTTCGTGATTATCGGGGGGCGTTAACTTCTGAGCCGTATTGCGGAAACTACTTAGGCGGGCCGGTTCGGCTCGGCCGTGGTGTTCGACTGGTACACCCTCGTTCAGTTTAAAGCTGGTTTCTGCCACCTTTTGCTTGAGCGCCAACAGATCCGTATCGCCCTCTTTTTCAGGACGTTTAAAGAGCTTGCCTAAGTGCAAAATAACCTTGGGCGAAATACCAAAGGCCAGGAAGAACATCAGCAGTGCAAAAATGAAAAACATGACAGAGGCCGGCATTTTATCGAGCGCTCCGAGCACAACACTACCTAGCAAATGGCCTACCGAACCGCCATGACCACCCACAAATTGGCCCTGGCCATCTTTACTCACGAAGGCTACTTGCAGCCAAGCTGCCGAAAAGATGAGCAGCCCCAGCATACTAATCAATTTATCGAGCGGAATCTGGTGATCCTCACTCATAAACTTGTAGACACCCCAAAAGACGAGGGCAATGGAGGACAGATACGCCGCACTGCCGAGCGCCCAATAGACACCCCGAAACATACTGACCGGTAGCACGCCACCGGTGCCAAAGCCACCCAGCACCAAAAAGAGCGCCAGTACGCAGAGCAGAACCGCGCCACTTAACGGCCAAAAGGCCGAGCGTGGACCCTCGTCAACTTTCTTTTTGCGGACCGTTTTTTTTCTTTTGGCCATGAGTGCAGTTATTATACCATCTTAAGTTGGCTTCAATTGGGTACGAGCAAGTTTACCTAAAGCTCTTTCTAAGTTTCTTCGATCGGTGGCCATAATTCGGTGATCATAGTACCAGCGAGCATGTTCTACCGCCTCTTTTCTGGTGTACATGTGCCAAATGCCCCTTAAGCCAAGGACTCTTGCAAACTCTAAGTACTCAGCATGAAAATTGCTCACTGATGGTAAAAAGCACTCAATTGCTCCCAAGATGTCTTTTTCATGGAAGATAAGTCGACCGGAAAAATAGGCATCCTCGCCCTTATATTTAGAAAACTTCAAATGGCCCAGGGGTTGTCCAGGATCAGCCGTTTTATCCAGCTCTGCCGCTAATTGTTCGGCTACTAAATTTGCCCCCTGGGGGTCATACCATGCAATCTCCAAAGTTTCTGGAATAATAACGTTTTCAGTGTTGTGTGATTGATAAACGCGCCCAACGACTTTTCTATCGCCACCGGCTGGCAGGGCATCAAAAGTAGTCGCCAGTAAGCCT
Organism: uncultured Candidatus Saccharibacteria bacterium; assembly: GCA_964441005.1. Classification (GTDB taxonomy): domain Bacteria; phylum Patescibacteriota; class Saccharimonadia; order Saccharimonadales; family CAYTTW01; genus CAYTTW01. The sequence continues at coordinate 3,252 of CAYTTW010000034.1, forward strand.
ACCGTAAGAGGCATTCCTTGCACCCCTTCAGTCAATTCAATGGCATGTCGGTAAACACGCTCAAGTGTACGAGGTGTTTGTCTTGCCCCGTCAGAAGGCAAATTCGGCTCTTGGGAGTGTGGTTGATTCACAACCATATTATAGCAATTTTTACATCATTTGTCAATGACGTATCTTTTGTTTCTAGCTCATCTATTCAGCAGATGGGGGTGGTAAAAGATGTACCACTGGAGCTTCTGGACGCGCCTCAGATTTGGCTACTTGTACAGCGGCCGCCTCGGCGTGGATAACTACTTTGCCTACGGTTGGAACATCCCCAAGTTCTTGCCAGTGACCGGCTTCTGCCCAAGGTCGAGGTGGCGCTGCTGGCTGCTGTCGCTGCTCACTAGCCGCTTTTTGTCCTTTTCTAACTAAGGCGTCGAATGCTGGTTTAAAGTCCATAACAATAGTGTCCTTTACTTACGTTATTACCAATCTTTGTTTCAAACCCTATATGCTTACTATAACAAGTTAGTCATATATTGTCAATCTATTCTCCACGCAACGTTCTAGCAGTTTTGGATGTGAGTGCAGTACAAGGAAGAAATGAGTAGCGGAACGAGCCGTACATGATAGTACAGTGAGTGAGCAACGCAATTTCTGACACCGTAATGCGCCACAAGTGCTGGCGGTGTTTCTGGCTTCGCCAGAAAGCAGGCCAGCACGGTCCAGAGCTGCTAGTCGATGCGGGCGTCTTGATTCAAGAGCTTCTGCCGCATCATCGCATAGCGTTTCTGCAACTCCTCAGCCTGAGACTGTGGGCTTTTGGGCTCTGGCTGAGTATTCTGCCCCGCTTGCACCGTGGGCTTTTCGCCAGTCTTGCCGCCGCCAATGATGTTGACAACTGGAATCACAATTGGTGAACGCTGCGTTTGCTCAAACAAGAAGTGGGTGACATGTTCCTTGAGTTCTTGCTTGAAACGATCTAGATCGACGCGCTTAAAGCGTTGGGCAACTGCCCGCCGCAGCTCAATCCGGAAGCTGTTCATGAGCTCTTCATTCTCGCGCATGTAGATGAAACCACGGCTAATGATATCCGGGCTGGTGAGCAACGCCCCGCTCTTGCGGTCAATGGTCAGCACGACGGCGACCATGCCTTCTTCGGCCAGCACCAGGCGGTCCTTGACAACCACATTGCTAACAATGGCGCCGGTTTGATCGACCAAAATAGTGCCGTTGGGCACTTGCGCAGTAACTTCCATACTGTCGGCCGTCAGCGATACCACGTCACCGTTTTCGGCGTTCAAGGTATCCTTGCGTGGCATACCGTGTTCGACGGCAATCTCGATGTGGCGCTGCTTGGAGCGATACGAGCCATAGATTGGTAAAAAGAACTTCGGCTTGATCATCTCGATCATCTCGGCGTACTCATCCATGCTGGCATGTCCCGAGACGTGCAAGGGACCGCAGCCGTCGATGACGTGCGTCTCAGCCCGAAAGACGTGGACGCCTTTGCGCATAAGGTCGTCAACCATGTTGCCCACCAACGCATCATTACCCGATTCTGGGATGGGCGTACTGGAGAGAATAACAGTGTCTTGCGGTTTCATCTTAATATGCTTGTGGTCGCCAGTGGACATACGCATGAGGGCCGAGCTCGGCTCACCCTGACCACCCGTACAAACCACCACCACATCTTGGTCTTTGAGATTCGGCACATTGGCAATGGGCACGAAAGTCCCTTTTGGAATACGCACAAAGCCGTGACGCACAGCCATCTCGAGCGTACTCATCATGCTGCGGCCATCGAGGGCAATCTTTTTGCCGTGGTGGACCGCGGCGTTAACGATCATCTGGACACGGTTAACGTTGGTCGAAAACACGGCCACAAAAATGCGACCGGGAGCGCGGTCCATGATATCAATGAAGCTGGGTTCGATAGTGCTTTCACTGGGCGTGCGGCCCGGTCGTTCGGTGGTGGTACTTTCACTCAGGAGCGCCAACACCCCTTCCTGACCAAGTTCTTTGAGTCGATCGGTATCGGTGCGTTCGTGGTCGAGTGGCTCCGGATCAAAGCGGAAGTCACCAGTGTTGAGGAGGCGTCCGACGGGTGTATCGAGCACAATACAGGTCGTGCCGGGAATAGAGTGCGTTATACGCACCAGTTCCACCGTAAAGGAGGCGCCAATGCGCAAGCGCTCGTGGGTGTTTTCGTTCATGGTGACCGTTTTGAGCTCAAAGCCATCGGGGAAAGGTAAGCCAAAGTTTTGGAAAATCTCCTCTACTCGGCCAATGGTAAATTTACTGCCGTAAATTGGCGCTGGAAACTTTGGCACGATGTGCGGCAAGCCCCCAATGTGATCGAGGTGACCGTGAGTAATGAGGTAGCCTTTGAGTTTGGGCTGAATAGTTTCAAGGTAGGCAGTATCGGCAATGGCGTAGTTAATGCCAGGCAGATCGACGCCCAGGTCGTTGCCACAATCCATGATGACTGCGTCATTCATATACTCAATGAGGATCATGTTCTTGGAGCCACCGCCGTCTTGTCCGCCGAGCGGAATAATTTTCAGCCGCGGACTGTCATCAATGACATTGGCCCGCCGCTCTTGCACCGGCTTGGCGGTGCTGGCGTCAGAGTATTGACTGACAATGCGGTTGGCATCTTCCAGACTGCGCTTTTGGGCGCGCAGGGCTGCTCCCCGCGACACACTGCGGATTGGTGCCGACTGATTTTGTGGTTTACGATTTTGATTCTGATTATTGTTCATAGAATCCTTTCTTTTAATATTTATGAAGTTAATTTCTTTAAAATAAGTGGGATGCGGGCAAAGTCATCGATTAAGGTTTGCCGCATACTTCCGTTATATAGGGCTGCTGCCGGATGAAACAGCGGTAGGTAGACCTGGCCGTTATAGCGCTTGGCCTGGCCGTGGACTTGACTGATTTTCAGTCCAGGTAGTAACACATCCATGCTGTGCCTACCCAGAGTGATAATCAGTTTTGGCTTGATCACTTCAAGCTGCTGTTTCAGAAACGGTAGAAACGCTTCTTTCTCATCTGGCAGTGGGTCGCGGTTATTTGGTGGCCGATACTTGACGATATTGGTGATGTAAATGTCCTCGCGCTTCAATTCAATCATCTCCAGCATTTCATCTAAGAACTTGCCGGCAGCACCCACAAATGGAATGCCTTTGAGGTCTTCATTTTTGCCGGGTGCTTCGCCAATTAGTACTATGTCGGCATCCGGGTTGCCATCGCCAAATACCAGCTGGGTAGCTTGCTTGGCCAGCTCCGGGCAAATATTCTGCTCCAGAATATCTGCCTTAATCTGATCAAGTTTGGCTTGTTTATCCTTGTTGCTCATTAACCTTTTTCTTCATTGCCTCCGCGCTGGTTAATAGTTCGGTCTCACTCCGTTGAGCCTGCTGCTTTGCCTCTTTTCGTTCCTGAGCTAAATAGCCCCAGTAAGTTTTTCTCGTTATTGTCAAATAGAGCGAGTAAAGTAGTGGCGGAATGAAAAATATTACTATGAGACGGCTATATATCTGACTGTTAGTCTCTATACTATGAACTCGGGAAATTACCAGCAGAATAATAAATGGCATAAAGAAAAGAAAGCTTAGCAGGTCGTACTTAAGGAGTTGCTTGCGGTGTTCGGCGTTAATAGATCCTCCTAATAGTACTCTTAGAAAACCCATCTTATCGACCTCTCACTGTCTGGATGATTCGGTTAATGACCAGGATGGTAAGCGCAAGTGTACCAAGGTATTCCCACCAGCTGCCGGTGTCAATCGCTCGGGAAGCCAAAATATAGGCGAGTAGCACAGCCAGAATGGCTAGACCAAAGTTGCCTTGGCGTGATTTGGGTAAATAGCGCTTAAATATCATGCTGCTTACTCCGTTGCCAGCGCCCAAACCAAATGCCGGTTGTAAAGGCAAACAGTGCGGCAGCACCGCTCGACAACATGGCATTGGTGTGCTGGCCTCGACTAATAGCCACAAAGCTATTAGCAGTCCATAGTAAGGTAGCAAGCGCATTGACCCCAAACACAAAGCCAACGTTTTGCCAGCGCCCCGTCTGTGGTGGAGTAACTTTTGGCCTACTACTTCCCATTTTGTTCTCGTTTAGCTGCTTTCATGCTCAACTGCAAACGCCCTCGGTCGTCAATGGCGACTAACTTAACCGTCACTCTATCGCCTTCTTTAACGACGTCACTGGTTTTCTCGACGCGCTCTTCAGCTAATTCAGAAATGTGTACCAGGCCGTCTTTACCGGGCAAAATCTGCACAAAGGCGCCAAAGTCCATGACGCTGACTACTGGCACATCCTCGTAAATCCGACCCACTTCGGGATCTTCGGTCAATGTCCGAATGTAAGCAATCGCCGCGTCGATTGATTTTTTATCGGGGCTGGCGACCATAACGGTGCCATCATCTTTAATGTCAATTTCAGCGCCAGTCTCGGCAATAATCTTGTTAATGGTTTCACCACCCTTGCCGATGACTTCGCGAATTTTGTCAGGGTTAATCTTAATGGCTTCGACACGGGGGGCGTAAGGGCTCATGTCTTTGCGCGGTGCTGGCAAGACGCTGAGCATATGCTCCAGAATAAAAGCTCGGCCTTCCTTGCCTTGCAATAAGGCTTGCTTGAGAATTTCTACCGGCAACCCGTGGACTTTCATATCCATTTGCAGCGCCGTAATACCCTGTGTGGTACCAGTCACTTTAAAGTCCATGTCCCCAGCAAAGTCCTCGGCGTCGGCA
>CAYTTW010000035.1:0-7599 GCA_964441005.1 uncultured Candidatus Saccharibacteria bacterium
TCGGATGAAATGGCGGCTTACCGCCAGCAAGTAGCTGCCCAAAACCAAGAAGCTAGGCGCGGTGAAGTCCAAACGGCGGTGCAAGCTGACGTTGAGCGCGAGGAAGCTGATCGCGAAAGCGATTATAAAGCGCAATATGGTGCGGAGTACCGCAAGACCGATCGCATGGTGCGCTATCGAGCCCAGGTGCGAGATCAGCTAGAGCAAAAGTGGCGAGAAGCCACCACTGAACAAGTAGCCGCTGCCATTCAAGATGAGGAACTTCAGGCACTACTAACCCAAAAAGCCGCCAACCAAAAGGAAAAACTTGATCTAGATCTGCGTACCAAGGCCTTACTCAAGGAATTTGAAGGCTTTGGTCTTGACGTGGGGGTACTGAAAAAAGATGAACACTTGGTGATTTACTTGGGTGAGCATAAAACATTCACCGTTAGTGAACATTATCGAGATGACTATAGTAGGGATCAAACACGCAATGTGAACAAGGTAGGGGTGGCCTGTCAGCGTCGCCTGGACCTGCTGGCCTTGGGCGATGGGCGTTTTCTTGTTGGCGATGATTCATTGCACGATTCACATTCAGAATATCTGCGCAACATGGCACTGCGCCGAGGCGTCATCATTACCATTGGCCGTAAAATTGAAGAGAATGGCCAGGAGCGCCTCGAGACTCGCGTGGCGGCCGACGTACCGCTCTACTTTGACGATGACACAACCGACACCAACATAACAGATGCACTTGTGCCGATCGCCAATATTAAAGTTAATGGCCTCTACGCGCGCACCCAAGACCACTTTGAGTGGGCATAAGTGGTATCATTCAGATAGCTATGTCATTTCGTTTTATTTTTGAAACACGAGTCCGGCCAGGGGAGGACGAAGCCTTTATCCGCAACTGGCATGATTTTAGTGTGCCAATCCAGAAATACCCTGGAGCACGGGGCACCCGGCTACATACCAAGCGCGGTGAAGAGCATGTCTATATAGCCATTGCTGAATGGAACTCGCGGGAGGCTAGGGAAGCAGCTATGGCTGATATTAGAAAGAATGAAAGTGACCTGGCTCAGCAAGCTAATGCCGGGCGTCAGAATGAAGATTATGGTGAAGTGACCGTGCTGGCCGAAGTTGATGAAATTGATATTGTTATGCCGCCAGGAGGCCAAACGGCGTGAGACGACCAAATAAAAAAGGCAATTATGCCTTCGTTGATAGCCAAAACTTAAACTTGGGTGTGCAGCGCATGGGCTGGAAGATTGACTGGCGCAAGTTCCGCAAATTCTTGAGTGACCAGTATGGCGTAACCCAAGCCTACTTATTTATTGGCTACATTCCTGAATTTGAAGATATGTATGTACAGCTCCATGATCTAGGCTACTTAATTGTATTGAAACAAACTCAAAACTTAAATAAAACCCAAACAGAAACCAAGGCTGAGGGGGCTGAAAAAGACGATAAGGCAAAGCCTGAGGAGAAAAAACTTATTAAGGGCAACATCGACGCCGAACTAGTTCTCTGGGCGATGAAAGAAAAAGACAATTACGATAAAGCCGTAATTGTCTCGGGCGATGGCGACTTTTACTGCTTAGTTGAATATCTTGAGGAGCAAAAAAAGTTACTCAAACTGCTAGTGCCCAACTGGCAATACTCCAGCTTGCTCAAAAAATATAATCAGTATATTGAACGAATTGATCTCAAGCGCCGCGCTTTAGCCTACCGGACACGCAAATAGGTATATACTGAGGCTGGAAGCAATTAATCAAGGAGGTGCGAAATGCTTGGTTCAGTTGATGTAGTAGCCGTAATTGGAGTGAAGGATCTGGAAGCCGCCAAAAAATTCTATGGGGAGACGCTAGGTCTCGCAGTTGATAAGGAAGCACAGGATGGGGGCATTTTTTATCGCAGCGGGTCAAACAAGCTGTTTGTGTATGCCACCCAATTTGGCGGCACTAATCAGGCAACAGCCGCGGCATGGTCAGTCGAAGATGTAGCTGCAGTAGTAAATGAACTGAAAGATAAGGGGGTGGCCTTTGAACACTACGACAACATCCCTGGTGCGACGCTGGAAGGGGATGTCCACGTCATGGGAACACTAAAAGCAGCGTGGTTCAAAGATCCTTCCGGCAATATCCTGAATATTGTCAGTGGCATGTAGACTGGGATTACTGATCTAGTACTAAATCGTTCGTGCTTGCTTTTTGCTTGAAAACTTGGCAAGCTATGGTAATGATTGATCACGATGGGCCGTCTGGCATGGGCTTTGAAGTGCCTATGGATCAGGGTGAAATAGAGCATTTTCGTGACCGCGTGGTCTGGCCAGCCGTGGATCATCTGTGGGGTGGTGACTTTATGAATGGCGCTATGCCAGGCGACGAATTTTCACTGAGCCGCAAGACACTTAGTCCAACCGGACCACAGCGCATTATCATGGCAGCGCATTGCTGGGTGGACTACGAAGATGAAGATGAGCATATAGTTGCGCCCCGGGTCTGCTGCGCCCATATTACTTTAGAACGTATGCGTACCGACATGACGGATAGTTTGTTGGCGGCTGCCCAAGCCGGTGGGCAGGAGGACCTTGGCGAGGAAGAGGATGGACTCGTCCAGGCCTGGCAATCTGACTGCTTCTCTTTTTCCACTGATCCAGACGACGCCTTTGAAAAGGATGGCACTTTTGAGCTTCAAGACGAGGATGGTGCCACTTGCTGGGATAGCTGCGGCATGGCTCCAGATTCCGAAGAATCGGCTCAGCCAATGCCAACTGAAGAACTTGCCCTGATAATGACGCTGACTAGTGAAATGGGGAGCATACTACTACGGTCAGAGGCAACGGAGTTGCGACTGGCCTTAATTCAAGTGGGTGTGCCGACAGATATACTTGGAAACATGTAGACTCCTATGAAGACGTCTATTGAACAACGCTTACGGGCCATCGAAGAGCGTAATCGCCGCGTAGAACTTGATAAAACCTGGGAAACCAGCTGGACGCGCAAGCTAACCATTGCCGGGCTGACGTACATTGTGGTGGTCAGCTATCTGCTGGTGATAGGCAACGACCGACCATTTATTAACGCCCTAGTACCACCGCTAGGCTTTGTGCTTTCAACCTTGCTGCTTAGGCGTGTGCGACAAATTTGGCAGTCGCATCTCAGCAAATAGCGCATACTATTACTATGACCATGCCAAGTGTGGAGCTCAATACTGGTGCAAACATGCCTCAAATTGGTTTTGGAACGTGGCAAATTTGGCTCAATGGCAGTGCCAAGAAGGCTGTCCTTGCGGCCCTCGAAGCTGGATATCGGTTGATTGATACCGCCAAGATTTACCGTAACGAAAAAGGCGTGGGCGCAGCACTAAAGGAAAGCGGAATTGCGCGTCAGGACTTGTTTATTACCACGAAACTGTGGAATTGGGATCAGGGGTACGATAAAGCCCTCAAAGCCTTTGATGAGTCGCTTGATCGACTCCAGCTCGACTACGTTGATTTGTATCTCATACACTGGCCGGCAACCGAAAAACGCGGCGAGAGCTGGAAGGCTCTGGAAAAAATCTACCAGAGTGGTCGTGCCAAAGCGATTGGTGTTTCTAACTACACCGTCGCGCACCTTGAAGAGTTGCTGGCGGATTGCCAAGTGATACCAGCCGTCAATCAGGTAGAATTCCACCCCTTTATCTGGCACGAGCAAGCGGCCTTACTCGATTTTTGCCGCCGGAAGGGAATTGTTCTAGAGGCCTATAGCCCATTGGCCCAAGGCAAACTGAACCACCCGGTCATTACTGATATGGCGAGGTCGTTAGGCAAGACCAATGGTCAAATTATGCTACGCTGGGCCATTCAGAAAAAAACCATCCCAATCCCCAAGTCATCTCATCCCGAGCGTATTCGCGAAAATCTACAAGTGTTTGATTTTGAGCTATCAACGGCACAAGTAAAGCAATTAGACGATCTTTCTTCGGGCCGGCGCGTCGCCTGGGACCCCACGCGCACCCCGTAGTGCTATTATGAGCATATAACCAGGAGGTATTATGGCCGACAAACAATGGGACTTTTCGGGTATGAAGGCTTTATTTTTTAACTGCACACTGAAAAGATCTCCCGAAAAAAGCCACACCGAACTGCTTGTTGATATTAGTCGTCAGATTATGAACAAGCATGGTGTTCAAACCGAGCTGATTCGGTCCATTGACCATGATATTGCCACTGGCGTCTATCCAGACATGCGTAAACAGGGCTGGAAAACCGATGAATGGCCCGAAATCTACCAAAAAGTCATGGCTGCCGACATTTTAGTGGTGGCTGGTCCAATTTGGCTGGGCGATAATAGCTCTGAGACCAAGAAGATCATTGAACGGCTCTACGCTTCCTCGAGTGATCTGAATGAAAAGGGTCAGTATGCCTACTATGGCAAGGTCGGTGGAGCACTGATTACCGGCAACGAAGACGGCATTAAGCACTGCACCATGAATATTCTCTACAGTTTGCAGCATCTTGGCTATACCATTCCGCCGCAGGCTGACGCCGGCTGGATAGGTGAGGCCGGACCTGGTCCGAGCTATGGTGACGACGACGGCAAGGGCGGTAAGGTTGGCCTGAGCAATGATTTTACTAATCGCAATACCACCTTCATGACCTGGAACCTTATGCACCTGGCTAAAATGCTCAAAGAGGCCGGTGGTATTCCAGCTTTCGGCAACCAACGCAGCGCCTGGGATGCCGGCTCTCGTTTTGATTTTGAAAATCCGGAGTATAGATAGGAGGAATATGAAAATTACTAAATACGTTCATTCATGTTTGCTGGTTGAAACGCCCGATAGGGTGGGAGTATTTGATCCAGGTAGCTTTAGCCAGGAGAGTTTTCAGTTTGATAAGCTGACCCGTTTAGATGACATTATTATTACGCACGAACATCCTGATCATTTTCACTTGCCGTTTATTAAAGAACTCCTCAAGCGTTTTCCTGAGGCTAATATTACAGCTAACTCCATCGTTGCTGATGAGCTAAAAAAACACGGAATTAGTGCTCAAACCGGCAATAGTAATGGCGTAGATGTCGAAGAAGTGACTCACGAATCAATGGTGCCTTTGGCGCCACCACCGCACCCCAATGCTGTCGTACACTACCTGAATAAACTCACGCATGCGGGGGACAGCCATCACTTTTCCAAAACCATGGAAATACTCGCCTTACCAATCACTGCGCCATGGGGAACTTCGGCCCGCGCGGCTCAGCTTGTCATAGATTTGAAACCAAAACACATAATTCCAATTCATGATGCAGCCTGGACCGATGATTGGCGAGAATGGATGTATGACCGTTTTGAGGCCCTATGCCAAGAGCAAGGAAGTACTTTCCACAAGGCTCAAACTGGGGTATCAATAGAGTTTTGACGTTTGGGTAATTTGGCCTTGGGTGAAGAAAAGTAATCGGAACCATCACGCTGTGCGGCGCGAAACCGCGTCCGATCATGCCGCAATTTACGGATTAAGCGCTCTCTCTGGAGAGGACTGAGAGCAGGCACTTCAAGTAATTCGCATAACTCATCAAAAGTGACCGGAGACCCTAAGTCATTAACTACCGCCGCGGCTTGATCAATAAATTGGCGATGATTGATTTGGTTCGTTTTAGCATGAGTAGATTCGACTTGGCTGACTCGTAATAAGCTCTCCACAGCAGAAGGCGTGTGAATGGTTCTATCGGCAATGGCATGGCCCTTTGCTAAAAAATCAGGGTTAAGTTGAACGAGCTGCTCATAGATGTCTATTAAATGATCAATTGCGGCATGGTGCTCGGCTAGCAGGAAATAGCTATTATTATCGCTCGCGCGTCCTGAATCGCTACTACTGGCAATCTTAGCTTGTACAAGTCTTCTGCAATGCTCATAAATTATTCTGTAGGTTGCAGTGCCCTCTAGCGCGATCTGAAGTTGGCGGGTTGATGCCGTGCCCAGATGGCGGAGTTGCTGCAAAATCTTTATACGCGTAATGATGTTAGGTTGAGGTTGGTTATCAGACAGTTTGGCTTCGCCATAATATGCTTTTGGTGATACACCATGTACATCACGAAAGTCAAAATGATGACCGGCAATACTTCGCCCCAAGAAGTAGCCTTTCGGTTGTACGGCATAACGACGAGGTCGATCACTTACCGTAAATAGATTGTAAGGTGGTCGAGCTAAGCCACGAGCAAGTAGTGGGTAATGGCCCCGATTAACGCTCAGGTCTTTTGGGTTACCGGCGGACTGCATTATTCGTTGATTTAGTTGTGTTGCCGTTAGCTCATCAGACATTGGAGCGTTAAAAATAGCAACCAGTAGTGCATTGTTCTCAAGAGCTGTCGCCCCCAATAGGATGGCTGTTTCAGTAGGCTTTAAGACGACTTGTTCGTGCTCGCCTGATAGTTGCGTGACAGTTAGGTCCGGAAGCAACGACTCGATCTCGGTGGGTGGGGTTGACCTGTTCATGTTATTATATTCTACTATAGTTAATTGCTATCAAACAAGGGTAGCGCGCTATACTAATAAGCATATGCCTACAAAGAAAAAGATTTTTCCCAACGGTTTTCTCTGGGGAGCGAGCACGGCCAGCCATCAGGTCGAAGGGGATACCTATAACCAATGGACCGTCTGGGAACTCGAGAATGCCAAAAAACTCGCCGATAGTGCCGCCAAACGCTTAAACTGGCTGCCCAATTGGCTGAAGATTCGCGAACGTGCCCAAGACCCCAATAATTATGTGTCTGGCGAGGGGGTACAGCACTTTGAGCGCTACGAAGCGGACTTTGATATTGCCAAAAAGCTCAACCTCAATGCCTTTCGCTTTAGTGTGGAGTGGTCACGCATTGAACCCACAGAAGGGCAGTGGGATGAGGGGGCGATTGAACATTACCGCGACTACATTAAAGCTCTCAAAAAACGCGGGTTAGAGCCTGTGCTCAATATCTGGCACTGGACCAATCCCATTTGGTTTGAAGAGAAGGGTGGTTTTTTAAAGCGCCGCAACCTAGGCTACTTCATTCAGTTTGTCGGCAAGGTAGTCGAAGAGCTTGGTGACGATCTCAACTTTGTGATCATCCTCAACGAACCAAATATGTATGCCTGGTTCTCCTTTGGCGACGGACGCTGGCCGGCACCCAAAAAGTCACTCCTGAGCTTTGTTCGTGTCTACGTCAATCTGATTACCGCTCATCGTGATAGCTACCGCTTGCTCAAGCAACTCAAACCTTCGCTATGGGTTTCCTCGGCGCCCCAACTGGTCAGCAATGTGCCGTTTAACCCGAGCAATTATTGGCATCGCTTTGGAGCCTGGTCGGCTGATTTGGGCAATAACTGGCTGTGGCTGCGCGCCACGCATCGCTACGTTGACTTTATTGGCTATAATAATTATTTCAAAAACTACATGAGCGGGCCGGGCCTCAAAGGCTTCCAAAACCCCAAAAAACCAGTCAGTGACATGGGGTGGTACATGGAACCTCATGCTCTCGCCGAGATAGCTTTTAAAGTTCACAAGCGCTACCCAAAACTGCCCATTGTAGTTACCGAAAATGGTATCGCCGACGAAGATGATGCTCAGCGACAGTGGTGGCTAGAGGAGACCATGAAAGCCCT
>CAYTTW010000036.1:0-7393 GCA_964441005.1 uncultured Candidatus Saccharibacteria bacterium
CCTTTTCAACTTGTTGTTGCGCCTTGGCAACAACTTCTTCGATGCGGGCTGGGTGAATACGGCCATCTTTCATCAGCATTTCGAGGCTGATGCGGGCTACTTCACGTCGCACCGGGTCGAAGCTGGATAGCACAATGTAGCCTGGCGTGTCATCGACCATAATGTCAACGCCAGTAGCGCGCTGCAAGGCCTGGATATTACGGCCTTCCTTACCGATAATTCGGCCTTTCATTTCCTCATCTTCGAGCTTGACGGCCGTGACCGTGCGTTCGGCCGTAACCTCACTGGCCATACGCTCCATAGCACTGGTAATGACCAGCGCGGCTTGCTCCTCGGCATTGTCTTTGGCTTCATTCTGAAGCTTGGTAATAAGCCCAAGAAGGTCACCCTTAATGTCGCGCTCGGTCATTTGCATCAACTTTTCGGCAGCTTCGGTCTTGGACAGTTTGGCAATTTTTTCGAGCTTTTCCTGCTGTCTACCACGAATTTCGCGAATTTCGTTCTTGAGCTGCTCGACTTCATCTTCGGCTTTGCGCAAATTCTCGCTACGCTTATCAAGATCATCGAGCTTTTTATCGAGTGACTCTTCACGGTTGAGCAAACGCTCTTCAACCTCTTTTAATTCTTTACGTCGGGCTTGCTCTTCTTTGCGCGCTTGGTCAGACAGCGCGGCGGCTTCTTCCCGGGCTTGGTCGAGCTGTCTCTCGGCATCCTTTTTGGCTTTGGCTAATTCCTTAGATGCCTGCTCTTCGGCGGAACCTAACTTCTTACGCGTGATTGCTTGGTTCGCTCCAAAGCCCACAGCCAATCCAGCCACAGCCAGAACTATGGTAAGTGGATCCATGCTTCAGTCCTTTCAATGCAGATTGTTGCTCTCAACAATCACTATCACATCGTTAGTCGAGATCTCAATCTGAAATACAAATTAGTAATTACGAAGTGGATTTGCTCCCAAAACGAGTCTAATCCTGCTTTAATCATACTCTTTCCAGAATAGGCCGGTCAACAGAATGCCTGAACTTCACACTTGGTTGCTGGCTGTCATTTCTTCTCGAGAAGCGAGCGAGCTGTACGTAAGGTACTGTGAACGAGCCTCGGAGAGAAAAATGGCAGTCCAGCGCCAAAAGCTTCAACGGCTTCCGGCGAATGCCGGAACAGGTTGAAGCGCTGTGAAGTTCAGGTTACTTTCTGGGTTTGGTGGTAAATACATCGCCGCCATAGTCCGGCAGGGCGATGCGTTCATTCTCACCGCGTTGCAAGCGCGTCACGCCTTTGGGTTGCCAGTCATCACCGCGCTGACTGACGATGGGTACCTGCAAACTATCGGCCAGGGCATTGGCCACACTCAAACCAATGCGAAGCCCGGTAAAACTACCTGGGCCTTTAAAGCAAACCACACCCTCGATGTCTGCCCACGTTTTCTGATGAGTTTTCAACAGCGCTTCAAGCTTGTGGTGGATAGTAACTGATAGTTGACGGTGGGCTGTCCAGGCCTCGTGGGCTAGCTGTGTATCGTTTTCATACAATCCAATTTCAGCCTTGGGCTTGTCGGTGCGAATGGTTAGTATGATCATTGCAATCCTTGCAGGAGATAGTTTTTTGAAGCCGGGCAGTCGATGATAATCTCTCGCTCGGAGTCTGCAAGCGCCGTGCGTTTTAGGGTAATCGTAAGATGGTCGATCGGCAGCACGTTTTCCACCAGCTTGCCCCACTCGATAACCACCACTTTGTGCGGGTCACCAACAATTTCATCGAGTTCATTGGCCACGATACCCGCCTCACTCAGTCGATAAAAATCGAAGTGATGAAGCTCTTTTGTGCCAGCGCTGTACACTTTACTAATGGTAAAGGTTGGGCTCGCAACCCGGTCTGGGCTGCCGAAACCGCGGGCAAGACCGCGCACGAAGGTGGTTTTACCGCCACCCAGGTCACTCAGGAGTTCAATGACTTCACCGCCTTTAAGATTTTGCCCGAGCTGCTCGCCGAGCTGCTCGGTGTGTACGGAACTGGTAGATTTTGTTTGCCACGTCGTAGCGGTATTCATACGCTGCATATAGTAATGCCAGTCCACCAACGACAGCAAGTACCCCGGGATGCAGTGTCGCTGTTGGGGTACTGCTCGCCGTTGCACTCGTATCACTGACAGTTGGACTTTTGGTGGGCATTTTGGGCTTAGTGCCGGCGGTTGATTTTGTCGCACTGGCTTTTTTGGTGGCCGGTGCGCTTGCTTTAGGGGCTTTCGGGAAGGCAGCCGGTTTGGTGGATGTCAGGGTTGGTTCAGCCGAATCTGCATCGCCAACATTGGGCGCTCCAGGCGTTGGCCGCGAGGTCCACTGCCAGCTATCGTCAAGCCATACCCAGGCCGCGCCATCGGTCGCAGCATCGTATGGCGTCGTCTCGGACACCATCTGACCATTTGGATTAACCAAGCGGGCTCGACCACCGGCGTTAGCTAGAGTTAGCCGCGTCTGGCTGGCATAGAACGCCACGTAACTCTGCGGCGGTAAGCTCTGCGTGGTAAATGTAAAGCTATAGGTGTAGTTGTTGCCCGTCTGCAATTTATAGTCGCGGAGGTCGAAGGGCTGATCATTTGGATTGTAGAGTTCAATAAATTCATCTTGGTCATCGTGAGCCGGAGGGGCAGGATTGGGCAGTAGCTCGGTGAGCTGGGGAGCGGCTGACGCCATTGCGGCTGGTTCGCTTGAAGCCGGCGGATCAACCGCCGCAGTGCTTGACTCTGGAGTAGGCGTCGTCGAAATAGCGAAATCTTCAGCATTGTTATCGGTATCAGTGTAGTCACCACGATCGTTTTTACGCTGCAAGCTTTCGCCGCCTTTGGGGGCTGGTGCCGCATCCGTTTCAGGGTGCTGGGCACTGCCCCAGCCAACCAGATCATGAACGGTCGTTTGATTATCTAATGTGCTAACCAAACGCAGATGACCACCGGCCTGCGCCAATGTGGCGCTATAGCTCTGATCGGCAACGCTAGTAAGATAGTTCGTACTGGCTAGTAAGTAGTGCTGATCAGGATTGAGACTGCCGTGCAATGACATGGTACGCGTTGGGCTATTAAAATTGGCAGCGCTGGCCGAAAAGTACTCGACGCGCCAGGTATTGAGATCAATCGGTCCATTACTATTGTTAACTAGTTCAATAAATTCTTCACTGGCCGAGGTTTGACTACCAGTTTGAATTTCATCAATGATCATTGAGGCAGGAGACTCGGCCGCAAGGCGGCCTGGGTATGCACTTAGCAGCAAGATACTGAGCACCAGCCCCACCGCGAGTCGGACGCGCTTCATGGGAAACCTCCCTCCCCTTGTATTAAACGCGTACGGGCGTTGCCTGGCAATTGCTTAAGCTTACATTCGAGACCCGGCCAGTGTCGTATACTAACACTTAGGATGTTGCAACTCAGCCCAACTCTGACCAATCAACCAGTTCACAGCCTGCGGACTGGTGGTGTCGTGGCCGTTGCGTCCAGCCTCATCATTAACCCTAATAATCTAAAAATTGAGGGCTGGTATTGCCAGGACCGTTTCAGTAAGCAAAAGTTAATTTTGCAAACGCAGGATGTGCGCGAAATGAGCGATCAAGGTTTGATCGTTAACGACCACGAAGTTCTGGCCGAGCCAGGTGATTTGATCCGTCTCAAAGACGTACTCGAACTCAACTTTGAGCTGATTGGAAAACCAGTCGTAACAATTAGCAAAGAGCATATTGGAAAGGTCAGTGACTATGCCGCGGACAGCGCAAGTTTGTACATTCAGAAGTTGTATATTTCGCAATCACTCATAAAAAGTTTTACCGGCGGTGGGTTAAGTATTGATCGCACCCAGATTGTGGAGATTACGAATCGTAAAATTGTCATCCAAGATTTACTCGAGCCCGTGAAGGCCCTACCGGCCACCGCCCCAATCGCTTAATCCTCAATCGCTTCTTTGATTAGATCGTACGAAAAACCCTGACGAGACAAGTACTGCATCAGCTTCAAGTTATCTTGATATCGCGCCTGTTGACGTTTACGGGCTACAAGTTCTCTCAGAACGGCCCGCTCGTCGGTTTCGTCTTCGGCCAGGACTTGTTCAATTATGTCGTCTGCCAGGCGCTTTTGGCGTAGTTCTTGCTGCAAGCGTCGTTTACTGGTGGCCTTGAGCAAACGGCGGTTCTCCACCCACGCTCGGCCAAACGCCAGATCATCCACGAAGCCCCTTTCCCGGAGTTGCGCAAGGACGGACCCTGC
This sequence comes from uncultured Candidatus Saccharibacteria bacterium, assembly GCA_964441005.1. Taxonomy (GTDB): domain Bacteria; phylum Patescibacteriota; class Saccharimonadia; order Saccharimonadales; family CAYTTW01; genus CAYTTW01. The sequence continues at coordinate 4,244 of CAYTTW010000036.1, forward strand.
GCAAGTCTCGTCGTAGCCTTTGCGTTTGAAGTAGTCACGCAGCTCCCACTCGCTGCGCGGTCGCCGAGCCAACAAGTTGAGTGCCTGATTGTAGGCCTTATCGAGCTTGGCTGTGTTTTGCAGCTCGTCCAGCTGGGCTTTATTAACCTCTTGTCCAACGTTCAATCCACTATTAATCAGGCCGAGCTCACTTAGACTAAAGCTATACGTGTCATCAACAAATATCGAGTAGCGATCTTGCCGTTTGGCTTGCTGTTTGATAGCCGTAATTTTCATATGGCGTGCAACAAAATACTGCCCATCGTCACAAACCAGATTATTTCAATCAGCCACCCCCGCCTAAATTCGCGCTTTTGGATCATACTGTGAAAACTATTAAACCAGTTTGTCGGACCTGGCTCCAACCTACCCCATTTTTCTTTGATGGTATAGCGGTACACCCAGGCAAAATCTGGTGAAATTGCTACCACTGCCGCAATTAGTGGCCAGGGTGATGCTAGGCCAAGGGCGAGCAGTGCCAATAAGCCAAATAAAGTGACGGCATCGATGCGCCAAATCCGAAAAAACAGGACTTTGACGCTGTCTTGCAATCGGTCTTGTGCATCCGGAATGCCAAAATGCGGCAAAGCATCTAAGACAAAATGAGACATAAAAGCCAGTGGCAAGGCTACGGCTGGCTGTTTAATTGCCAAGGCCAAGAGGGCCCCCGTTAGAGCATGGTTGGTAGCTGTCATGTTGGCATTCTACTACGTGTCCAGCAACTTGTTGGCAGTAATTACTCTTCCTGAGCAGCGGCTTCGGTGACTTTTTTCACGACTTCAGCCATCACCTTTGGATTTTTGCTGAGATAGTCTTTGGCGGCTTCGCGGCCCTGGGCAATCTTGTCACCATTGTAGGCAAACCAGGCCCCGGATTTTTCAATAATGCCCTTATTGACGGCTAGGTCAATGACATCGCCGGATTTACTAATGCCTTCGTTATACATAATGTCAAACTCGGCCTGGCGGAAGGGCGGGGCTATTTTGTTCTTGACCACTTTCACGCGAGTATGGTTACCAATCACGGTCTCACCTTGCTTGATTTGGGTAACACGGCGAATGTCCATGCGTACGCTGGCGTAAAATTTCAAGGCATTACCACCGGTGGTAGTTTCTGGATTACCAAACATAACCCCGATCTTCATACGAATCTGATTGATGAAAACCACCGTGCCCTTGGAGCGACTAATCACCCCAGTCAGCTTACGCAGGGCCTGGCTCATCAGCCGGGCCTGCAAGCCCATATGGGCATCGCCCATCTCGCCCTCAATTTCGGCGCGCGGTACCAGCGCCGCCACGGAGTCCACCACGATAAGATCGACGGCGTTACTGCGTACCAACGTTTCCACGATTTCGAGGGCTTGTTCGCCATTATCCGGTTGTGATAAGAGTAAGTTATCAACGTCCACGCCAATGCGTTTGGCGTAGGCGGGGTCGAGGGCGTGCTCGGCGTCGATAAATGCGGCGGTGCCCCCCTGCTTTTGAACTTCGGCGATGGCGTGGAGTGTGAGCGTAGTTTTTCCGCTCGATTCTGGCCCATAAATTTCAACGACGCGACCTTTCGGAATACCGCCACCGAGGGCGAGATCCAGCGATAAACTCCCCGTCGGGATACACTCCACCTGCACGCGGCGCGCTTCCCCTAGTTTCATAATGGAACCCTTACCGAACTGTTTTTCAATTTGATCCAGGGCCAAACCGAGTGCTTTTACCTTGCCCTCGGTGGCATTTTTGGGTTCGTCTTTTACATCAGCCATTCATCCCTCCTAAACATTAGCACTCTCATGCTTCAAGTGCCAGTATAGCAAACTTTGGGCCTAAATGTAAGCAAAACTAAGGAGTTTAGGCTTCTTTTGGACAATTTTCCACCACGCCCTGCATCACTGACTTATTATGTTTATGGTTTTCCTTTATAATGTGAGCAACATATGAGAATCCCTGACTCCCTGGTTGAGAAATTGCTCAAAAAGGCCGGCAAAATAACTGACGCGCAACTCAAAAGTTTACGCGAGCAGGAAAAAAGCGAAAAGAAGGCTCTGCAAGATTTGGCTATCAAGGGCAATATTATTTCTGAAAAAGATCTGACCAAGCTCTACGCCGAGGAAATTGAAGTTCCCTATATCGAGCTCAACCCGAAGGAAATTAAGCGCACCAGCCTGAAACTTATTCCGGAACGCATTGCCAGACAGTATGGGGTAGTGTTGTTTGACGTGGCTACGGACGGCACCAAGCTCTTGGCCATGGAAGACCCCGATGATATTCAGGCTATTAATTTCTTGCAGAAGCAGCTCGGGGCAACGCTCAAAGTGCACGTGGCCACCAGCTCCAATATTCAGGCTGCTTTAGACCAATATCGTGGCAACATCAGTAGCGAGCTCACCAAAGTCATTTCGCCCGAAGACCAAGAAGAAGAGGCCGAGGAAGTCAGCGAAGAAGACCTAGCCGAGGATTCACCGATTGCCCAAACGGTCAATTTGGTTATCGATTATGCGGTGAAATCCGGCGCCAGTGATATTCATATTGAGCCCCGTGAAACCCATGTGTTGATTCGCTACCGGGTTGACGGCGTGCTACGCGAAGCCAATAAACTGCCCAAAAAAGTCATGAGCTCGCTTGTGTCGCGTATCAAAATTCTGGCTAATCTCAAAATTGACGAGCGCCGCGCCCCACAGGACGGCCGTTTCAAAGTTGAGGTAGCGGGGCAACTCTATGCCCTGCGCGTCTCCACCCTACCAATTAGTGACGGTGAAAAGGTGGTCATGCGGATTCTCAACGAATCCAAGCAAGCCCGGACGCTCGAAGAGTTAGGCTACTGGGGTAAGGCGCTGGCGGCCATCAACCACGCTATTATCCAGCCCCACGGCATGGTGCTTGTCACCGGACCAACTGGCTCCGGTAAATCGACCAGTTTATTCAGCGTGCTGAATATCTTAAATAGTCCCACGGTCAATATCTCGACCATTGAAGACCCCGTAGAGTACCGGGTCATTGGCGCCAACCAAACGCAAGTCAACCCCGCGGCCGGCATGACCTTCGTCAATGGCCTGCGGGCGCTGCTGCGTCAAGACCCCAATATCATCATGGTCGGCGAGATTCGCGACAGCGAAGATCG
>CAYTTW010000037.1:0-7359 GCA_964441005.1 uncultured Candidatus Saccharibacteria bacterium
CCTAGGCATTACCACCATTACCCAAGACGTTGAGGACTTTATGGGTTCACGGATGGGTCGGGCGATTGTGGCCAACGCCAGTATGCAAATCCTACTCAAGCAATCGCCCTCGGCCGTCGATGTTCTCTCCGAAGTCTTTAAGCTCACCAGCGAAGAAAAGAAACGCCTCAGTACCTTCCCAGTGGGGCAGGGGCTATTCTTTGCCGGTCAAAACCATGTCCACATTCAAGTCATCGCCAGCCCCACGGAAACCAGTCTGATCACGACCAACCCGCAGCAAGTGCAACAGCTCGAACAGGTTGGTGACATGAATCAGGCCCAGGGCACAATTGATTTACAAAACCAACTCTACCCGGGGATGTAGCCGCGCGCGAGTAAAACATGGCCGTATACGACGACGAAAAAGAAAAATTGAACCCCGCTCAGCATGATGATCTGGGCGTTCACCCCGAACGCCGAGAAGCGGAGATTGATGAACTTGAAAAGCAATATGCCGCGCCTTCGCATACGCCAAAAAAGAAAAAGCTAAGTCCCCAGGAACTGGAGACTGCCGAATCGGAAACGAGTGAGGCTGCACCGCCGGAAACCGACCTGTATCACCAAGAGTCGCCGTCGCTCATGAGCCGCTTTAAGGGCAAGGGGAGGAGTAAAAAGAAAAAATACCTCTTGCTCGGTGGCCTCGGTGGCATTGGCATGATTTTTGTCATCATTATGATTCTCATCTTCCTGCTCAGCTCCTTGAAGCTCGTCCACTTAGCCGAAAACATTACGGTCTGGAATATGGCGCGCTCGGCCCGAGAATTTCGGCAGAGTGTCTCCCAAAATACTGAGGAAACAATCGCCACGGAGACTATGGATGACGGCGTGATTGCCGGTCTCAAGCAGCGTTATGGCGAAACCCGGTTGGCCGCCGCCATTGATAAAGTCAACCAATACCGGCCGGAAAAGATGTTCCAAAAATTTAACGCCGAGGTCAAACCGGTGTTTGAGGACGGGCCGCCGCGCAAATTGCTACCGGGCAACACTAAAATCTTTAAAGGTTATGAGGTTGATGGCAATTTTATTTCGGCCCAAGACCGGAAATTTTTTCGCCCGATTCAAAATTACCGCGAAAAAATCCGGTTTTCGGCCGAGATGGACGCCCTATTTGAAGAACGTTACCGCGACACCAATAGCTTAGTTCGCAGCAGTGCGCTCAGTAAGTTCTTGGAGTCAAAGGGGATTAAGCTACATTGGTGGGAGAAGAAGGGCGCGAATTACCAGGGCTTGAAGGCTGACGCCGCCGAGCGCTTAGCCCAAAGTGATGAATTTAATAAAGTCGCCGAGCCCAGTACCAGCAACTGCAAGGTCGCGGAGATTTGCGAAACAGCCAGCGATGCTGAAGACCGCGTCAAGAATGAGATCGATCAAGAAGTGGCTGCCGGCGCAGAGGGAGTAGGCGCTGCTGAACTGGAAAATAACGTGGCGGAGGTGGCCGCCAAGCGTATTGCTCAAGGCACAGTGTCCTCAGCCATTTCCAAAGTTGAATCCTATGGTTCGGTTATTTACAGTGTCGCGCTGCCGGTCTGTTTAATCTACGATGGGTCGATTGAAAACTCCAAGGACACGACTGACGCCAACGAGACTTCATTGGAGCGGATGTATTTCTCCGTCCGCACGGCGGCTGACCAACAAAAAGCGGGCGATACCACCAGTGAGGCGGTCGGCGGCTTTAATGGCAAGGTTGGCAATATTGGTGACTCTATACCCCAAATGCGCGTCAGCACTACCGACGGCGTTGACTCGGCCAGCCAAACAAATCCGCTTACCCAGCCGCAGGCCTCGGGGGTGGGCACCTATAGCTTGCTCGACGTCCTGTTTGGCGAATTTTTGCCCCATAGCGCTATTAGTGTGGCTACTACCGTCACGAGCCATGGCTGTAAATTTGTAACCGATATTCGCACGGGGGCGGTCTTGACCGTGGCCGAAGTGGTGGGCGCCGTCTTTAGCGGGGGTAGTTCGGCGGCGGCCGAAGAAGGGGCGTCGGTTGGTGTCAAAGAAATTATTGCGCAACTAGTTGATCGAGTTAGCGTGAGTACCTTCAGGCAAATTCTTGAAGAGCAGGGTGTACGGGCCGCCTCCCGCTATGCGGCAGAGGCCGGTGGTAAATTCTTAATCAAAACCGGTGTCTGGACGGCCGCCACCTTTGGTGCCACGGAGATGGCCAAGATTGCAGTCTTAAAACACATGAACGCCATCAATAACGGCCTCGAGACCGATGAAGCCTTTGCCAACCAGGCCGACATGGGCGGGAACCTCTACGCCAATGAGACCAGTCGTCAAATGCTCTACGGACGCCCCTTGACCACACCCGAAGTCGCCGAGTCACACCTCACCGACGTAGCCTACTTACGCGACGTTAGTAGCCATAAGAGTGTGAGCGAACGCTACTTTGCACTTAGTAATCCATCATCCTTAGTGGCCACGCTGGGTACGAGCCTATCCAACTTTATGTCTCGGCCCGGCACTCTGCTGGCCAAAGTTTTTGCATCAGCCAACAATATTATTTCGGCAAGTAGTTCGTTGTTTGGTCAAGCCTTTGGTAGCCACCGGGCGTCAGCGGCAACCGTCAGTGGCGCCGGCGACTACAACATCGTGCAGTGGGGCTGGTCGGATGCCGAAACCGCGCAGATTGACCAGAATCCAGAGTACTTCCCCCTCAATAACGAGCTCATCCTCGATCAAACTGGCAAACGTGGTGAAATTGAAGCCAAGTATGGCAAGTGCTTTACGGACAGCGACGGCGAGCTGCTCTCCAACGCCGATATTAAACGCAACACCGATGGTAAGGTAGTGGCCGACGATGGCTTGTGCTCGCCAAAAAACCTAGGTCTCCACAATGACCAATACGGCGATCTCGTCTTCCGCTGGCGACTGGCCAAACGTAACGAAAACTCCCAGCAACACCTCCAGGATATCCAAGATGTTTCGCAGTAAAGTTTTACGGCTCACCCTGCTGTTGGCCGCTGGCCTCATGGTCATGACCAGCCTGCCGGCAAGCGTGATGGCTCTGACGAGTGAAGATATTGATTCTGTGAACAGCGGGACGGCTTACTATCGACCCGAGGGCCAAGATAGTACATCGTGCTCCACGAGCGTTTCGGTCAGTAGTACCTTGCCAACCACCGTTCCCGAGCCCCATCGTAGTCTGTTTACGCAGGCCGCGGCCGCCTACAAGATTAACCCTCAATATCTCACGGCCCTATTTTTGAGCGAACACGCCGATGTCTGGGTGCCTTTTGATGGCCCCTGGGCCACCTCACCGGTCGGCGCTACCGGGCCATTTCAGTTTATGCCCGGTACGTGGTCGGCCTATAAAGCCGACGGCAACAATGATGGCGTCATGGACGTTAATAACATGTCTGACGCGGCCTACGCCGCCGCTAATTTGCTTAGTAAAAATGGTATTACCGAAAGCACCCCGCTAGGTGATATCAACAAGCCGTTTGCACCCGGCACCATGCTGTTTACTAGCGCGGTCTACAACTGGGGAGGCGGCAACGTTCAGAGGTTTACCAATGCCGATTCGCCAATCACCGCCGCTCCCCCTGAAACCCAAAACTACATGAAAAATGTTTTTGCTCTGGTTAGCTCGGGCTTTACGAAGTCGGGCTTTCCCAACATTGGCGACCCTAAGCCGCCGGGCGAGACTTCGGCCGCACCAGCGACAAACGTAGCCGATACTGGCTTGTGTAGTGCTGGCGTGATAGCCGGCAACGTCGTCCAAACGGCAGTTAATCTAGCCTGGGATACACCGGGGCACGGCAAGAACAAGAGCGATGCCAAGCCGAGTTATCAAACGGCTATGCCGCAATTCAATGGCAGCACTGGTGACGATGAATGGAGCGATTGTGGCGTATTTGTGGCGACGGTCATGGTTGCCAGTGGTGCCGACCCGGCTTACCCTAAACGAGGCACCACGTTGCAAGAAGCCTATATTTTGGCTCATCCGGAAAAGTACCAGACCTTCACTGGTATCAGCAGTACGGCCGAGCTGCAGGCTGGTGACATTTTCGTCAACACCCAACACACCTATATTTATACTGATAACCAGACAAGTGGCTATAATGCCGTTGCTGCTTCGCTCCACGATCACGTCCCCCAAGTTAGCAGAGCCTATTTTGACCTAAACGGCGAGCATTTCTTGGTGGCTCGCTTAAAGAAATGAGGCTGGTATGAAACGAAATAAAATAATGGTGATTATCGGGCTGCTTGGTCTGGCTGTCCTTTTGGTGGTCTGGGGGCTGACGCGTCAATCGCCCAACGTCAATCTTCAAGTCGGCCCCAAAGATTCGGCAATCTTGCTCGATGGTGCCAATATTTCGCCGGGCAAACAACATCTCAAACCAGGAACGCATCAGCTTAAAGTAACGCACAGCGGCTTTGCCGAGCAGGAGCAAACGGTTATAGCACCCGCCAAGGGTCTTGTCACGGTTGCTATTGTTTTACTACCTAATTCCGATGAAGGACGCCAGTGGTTGATTGATCACCCTGGTGATGCTGTCGCGCGCGAAGGCGTGGCCAGCCAGGCGGTTGGGCAGACCACGTCTGAAATTCAGCGCAAGAATCCTCTCGTCGCTTACTTACCATTTATTGATCAGTTGTACCGGATTGATTATGGACCGTCTGTGGCCCATCCCGAAGATCCCACCGCGGTCGCCATCCACATTACCTACTTTTCAGACGCCGGCAAGCAACAGGCTCTCGACTGGATTAAATTTAAAGGGGTTGACCCGGCCAACTTGGAAATTGTGTACGAAGCCAAGAATGGTTTTCAGTAGAACTCATTAAAGCTTAGCCCAGCGGGATGACGTGACACTGGTTGAGAAAGTGCTGGATGACCACGTCGGCATCGGTTGTGGTAATAAACGTTTGATAACCCTGCAAAAAGTCCGTCAGGGCCTGGCGGCGCTTGCCGTCGAGCTCACTAAAGACATCGTCGAGTAGCAGCAGGGGCGCTTTGTCACGCAGACTTTCAATGATGCCAACCTCAATAATCTTGAGCGCCAAGAAGAGTGTCCGGGCCTCACCGCGCGAGGCTGCTTCCTGCAGACTGTGGCCATTGAGCTCCACCATCAGATCATCGCGGTGCGGTCCATGACTAGTAAAGCCCCGCGCGCGGTCTTGCTCTAGGTGGCTTTCCAGTTTGTGCAGCAACTGAGTGCTGTAGTTCTCAACTGGGCAGCTACTGTAATAGCGCACTGTAGCGCGGGTTTTGCGCCCAGCCAGCTGGGTGTAGAGCTTGGAGAGGTCGTGGTTAAGGCGTTCACAGAGCTTGAGGCGTTCAGTCACCAGCTGGCCGCCAAGCTCGCTGAGGCGGACGTTCCACACAAACAATTGGGCATTGGTTGGCGCTGTTTTGAGCAAGGCATTGCGTTGAGCGAGCGTGCGGCGATACTGCCTAATGAGGGTGGCATAGCCGGCGACAGTTTGCTCTAGTAAATCATCTAGGTAGGCACGTCGCTGTTCTGGCTTGGTCGTCAAGAGCTGTAAGTGCGTGGGCTCAAACAGCACCACTGGTAGCATTTTGTTGACGGTCAGACGCTGCACTGTTTGGCCATTAATCACAAAACTTTTTTTGAGATGTTGGTGGGCGTCTTCTAATTTATAGATGCGCTCACTATGTTCACTGTGAGCATCCAGGCGCGCCCAGTCGGCGCCAAAGCGTACAAGGTCTTGATCGGTGGCCCGGTAGGACTTACCGAGGCAGAGCACCAAAATAGCCTCAAGCAAATTGGTTTTACCACTAGCGTTGGGTCCGACAATAATGTTGACGCCAGAGCTCAGCTCAAACGACTCATCATCATAAGAGCGAAAATGTTGCAGACGAATACTGTCAAGCATATCTCTAGGTTACAGGTATGCGGGAAGGGGTGCTAGCTTTTGAGGGGCATAATGATGTGGGTATAGTCTGGATTTTTAGCATCTTTGATCACACAAGGCTCAAGCTTGCCATTAAAGCTCAAATTAATATCTTCCCCGTTAAAAGCTTGGAGGGCGTCGAGCAGATAGCGGGAGTTGAGGGTTATATCGCCACTACCAGTAATTTTACCGCTGGCCGTGGCCGTGTTTTCGCCGAGTTGTGAGGCCACCGAGCGAATACTTATAACCTGCTTCGTATCGTCAACTTTAAGGGTAATACTGCCGGCGCTTTCGCGCGCAAACAGACTGGAAACCTTGGTGATATTAATCAGCTCGGCGCGTTTGAGTTGCGCCGTGGTCGCAAAGCTGGCGGGAATAAGCTTGCGGTAGTCAGGATAGGTGCCTTCAATGAGGCGCGTTACCAGTTCGACGTCGCCGGCTTTAAATAAGACCTGTTGCTCATCATTGGTAATTTGTACTGCGCCTTCCTCGTCACTAATAATCCTCAATAAATCGTGAAGTGCCGTGGCGGGAACGAGTAATTGAATAGTGTCGGTTTGGGTGCCTAAGATTTTTTCAGCCAAGCGATAACTATCAGTGGCAGCGAGAATAATTTTCCCCTCCAGGGTGTGAATATTGACACCGGTGAGCGTTGGCCGCGCCTCATCGGTACTGGCGGCGACAATGACTTGTTGTAGAGCTTTTTTGAGGCTCGGGGCGGGCAGAGACCAACTATGGCCCTGATTAATAGCCGGCATCACCGGAAATTCGTCAGCCGCCACACCATTAATAACCGACTGGTATTGGTCAGTTTTAATGTGAACTTTATATTCCTCTAGTTCAATATCAATCACCCCGCTTGGCAAACTACTTACAAAATCTTGCATTAAGCGGGCCGGGATAGTTATTGAGCCTTCGTCGGTTACTTTGGAACCAATATAGTGGGTAATGGCAATATCGAGATTGGTCGCGGCGATACTTAAGCGGTTATCAACTGTTTTTAAAAGTACATTAGCTAAAATTGGCAAAGTGTTACGACTATTGGCTACCCGAGCAACACTATTGAGCGCTTTGCTGAGATTTTCTTGAGTGACTTGTAGCTTCATGTATTCCCCTTTATTTATATGTAGTAGTTATAGTTAGGTATGTGGAAAGCGTGGATAACAATTGTAGTAACGGATATGAAAACCTTATTTTGCTTGCGGAAAAACCAGCGAATAAACATGGGAAAAAGACGATCAATTGAGTACATAACGTGTTCGCTATGGGCATAACTTGGCCGTATTGTGCACAAAGAAGCACTTAGCCCCAGGTTTTGCTCGTAGCCATGCACAGACTGTCCACAACTAGGCATATAATCGTCCTTTGATTTCGGCAATGGCACTGCGAATATCGGTGTCAAACGACGCTTCGCGCTCAATTTTTTCAACCGAGTGAATGGCGGTGGTGTGATCTTTG
>CAYTTW010000038.1:0-7330 GCA_964441005.1 uncultured Candidatus Saccharibacteria bacterium
GAGCAGTATCAAAATCAATCCGCTCATTAACAGTGGCCATGACGCCGTTTTTCATAAGTTCGGCGATGACCTTAGTCACCGGCAGCATCAGCTTTTCGGCGAGGGTGCCGACGGTGATGTGCTCTTCGATTTCAATGGTAGTCGACATCCTTGCCCCTTTCTGCCTGCCTACATGCTAGTTAGTATCCTTCAGCGACAAGCCAATCTTGCGCGCGTCGGTATCAATATCCAAAATCTTAAACTGCTTCTTTTCGTTCAAGCGGAAAATCTTTTCCGGATCAGCACTATTGTCATCACTCATTTCGGAGACGTGCACCAGGGCTTCGACGGCCGGACTCAACTGAACAAAAGCTCCAAACGGCGTTATACGGGTAACTTTGCCTTCAACCACATCGCCCTTTTTAAAGGCCTTCACTTCCTGTAGCCAAGGATCTTCACTCATTTGCTTGAGGCTAAGGCTGAGGCGGTCTTTGTCGATGGCAATAATCTTGGCCTTCACGGTTTCGCCGGTTTTGACGTAGTCACGTGGATCTTCCACGCGCTCCCAAGAGATTTCCGAGATGTGAATGAGCCCCTCAATGCCCTGGACGTTGACGAAAGCCCCAAAATCAATGACGCCGGTGACAATACCATCAACCGCGTCGCCTACCTTTAGCTCGGTGAGTCGTGATTGCATATCATCCTTTAGGGCTTCTTTTTCGGAGAAGATCAACTTGTTGTCCTTACGGGAGACATCCAAAATACGCACGCGCAGGGTTTTGTTCACCAAAGCGTTCAGCTTCTGTAAAATCTCGTCTTTGTCGGCACCTGAGACTCGGGGGTAATTACCGGCCGAAAGTTGGGAGACGGGTAGAAAACCCCGAATTCCTTCAAGCTCAATTAACAGACCACCGCGATTCGCATCGTACGGACTGACCTCAATAATTTCTTGGTTATCAAAGACACGTTGTAGCTCATCCCAGCCGCGGTCTTTGGCCGCGCGCTTCATGCTGAGCAACGCATAACCCTCTTCCATTTCTGGGTCAACGACACTGGTGACCACCGGTTGGCCTTCTTCGAGCTTTTGGCCAGGACCAATTTCGCGGCGCATTACCACGCCAACACCACTAGCTCCCAGATCTACCCACATCTCGTGCTTGCGGACAGTGAGGATCGTCCCTTCAACCACGTCGCCCACCTTTAAGGTAGGGACTTCGTATGAGGCCAGTAGGTCATCCATAGTTAACGATTGATTTTTTGGCATATAGGTTGCCAACCTCCTTTATACCCATGGAACCCACTGCTCGCGAATTTCTTGGGTTGTATTTCTTTGAGCACGCTCCGAACAAGCATCCTCACAAGATTACCAAACAGTATATCTGTTGGACCCCTGAAAGTCAAAATCAATTGCCCTTTCCACTTGCTACTTGTACGATAAGTACATATGTATTTGGGGATCGACGTTGGGGGTACCAAAACTTTAATGGCGGCTTTTTCAGAAGCTGGCCATGTAGAGGCCTCATATAAGTTGCCAACTTCTCGGGCCTATCCAACCTTTCTGCAGGATTTAACGAACGCGCTGCCAAATTTACCGACCACGCGTTTTGCCGCTGCCGGGGTGGCAGTGCCTGGGAGCCTTGATCGTCAAGCCGGCATCTTAACGTCTGCCGGTAATCTGGACTGGCAAAATAAACCCGTCAAAGCGGACTTTGAAAAGCTTTTGCACTGTCCAGTGGCCATTGAAAACGATGCCAAAGCCGGAGGTCTCGCCGAAGCCATGAACGTCAAAGATGAGTTTAAAAAGGTACTTTTTGTCACTATTGGCACCGGTATAGGCACTGCTCTTATCACAAATGGTGTAATTGACACTGAATTCGGTGATGGCGGTGGCAGACACCTCTTTGTGGCGCACCAGGGAGAGAATAAAATGTGGGAAGAATTTGCCGCTGGGCCAGCAATTGTTAAAACGTATGGCAAAAAAGCCAGTGAGATAACTGATCAACAGGCTTGGAAAGAGATTGCCTATAACTTGGCCCTCGGTATTGTGGAGCTCGTCGCCCTCACTGAACCGGACGTCATTGTTATTGGAGGTGGCGTCGGTAGTCACCTGGACCGCTTTGGCGCTTTTTTAGAACAAGAGCTACACAAATATTCAACGCCGGCCTTCCCTATGCCACCGATTCGGCCCTCGGTCCATCCTGAAGAAGCCGTCATTTATGGCTGCTATGAGCTGGCTAAGCAACTGAGCAATGAATAGCATTCTGGTGCAGCTGCAGCATGATTACCCGGCTCTCACGTTTAAAGCCGGTGATATCTTTTCCTGGTCGGCAAAATCACACACCATCACCTACCGCCAAGATAAGACCGACAAGCGCGCTATTTGGGCGTTACTGCACGAGGTTGGTCACGCCTTGCTCGAACACCACAATTATCATTCTGACTTTGAGCTCGTGAAACTCGAAGCCGAAGCTTGGCAGCAAGCCGAAACCGTGGCTCACCGCTACAAGCTGCAGATTGATGCCGACCACATACAAGACTGTTTAGACACCTATCGAGACTGGCTCCATAAGCGCAGCACGTGCCCCACCTGCGGCAATCATAGCCTGCAGCAATCGACCCATCACTACCAGTGTTTTAACTGCGCTACCGCCTGGTCAGTTTCTAGCTCGCGCATCTGCCGCCCCTACCGCCGGCTCGCCCAAACAAGACAATCCTAACCTAACGCATCAGTTTGGATGCAGTGTGGGGACGTCAGCGAGGAGCGACCGGAGGCGTACCAAAAGTACAATGAGGACGCACCGCAGCTGAACAACCCCGCAATGCGCCAAAAGCACAAAAAAAGCCCTGGCTTTGCCAGGGCTTTTCGTTTGTGCGCCTGATGTGTTAGGCGGCTTTTTTGTTGCGGCGTGAGATACGTCCACCAATCGCACCAGCCCGACGAGCCAAGTCACGGTTGCTATAAAAGCCACCAGTGTGACCTTTCTTGCCACCGATGGCGCCAATCTTCGCATAGAAGTTTGCACCGTACTTGCTCTTGTTTGTGGCAGCAGCGGCTTTGCCGCCAGCTTTTGTTCCAGCCATGTGAGGCCTCCCTACTTAGTTACTAAGTTTTTGAAAGAAAAATAAAAGAGCGGGCATTGCTACCCTCTCTTTTATGATTTCTTTCGAAACTATGCTTATGTTAGCACTATATTGTGTTTATGTCAATAAGTATCTATAAGACCTCTGGTGGAGCCTCCGCCGGCGCTAATTCGGCCGCCTCAATAGGGCGATCGAGCAAACGATACACCGTTTCCCAGCTACCAAGGCCGAGGCCATCAGAGCTAATTGCTGATTGCAGTCGACTGCGGAGGGCGCGATAGGCCATGCCCAGCTGGGTGGCCGCCTCCAGCTTATCAAGATCAATTTTGATATCGAGAATGCCGTTGACCATATCGAGTAGTACCAACGGATGGACTACCTCATGCCCCAAGCGATCAACTGCCCGTCTGACACCTTCGGCGTGCCACGCCCGTGCATTATCTAAAGCCTCTAAATCCAGCTCGTCCATAGTTGGCAATGTATGATATAAGTCCGCCTTTTGTCAACGAGATTGCTCTCAGCCTTGCTATCATAGAAATATGGCTACGTATGAAGATTTTGAAAAGCTCGATATTCGGGTTGGCAAAATAGTATCAATTGAGGACTTTCCCGAAGCTCGAAACCCGAGCTATAAGCTACAAATTGATTTTGGCCCCACCATTGGTATTAAAAAGTCCTGTGCCCAACTGACCAAAAACTACACCAAGGAGCAACTGAAAGATAAACTAGTCCTCGGCGTGGTTAACTTCCCGCCCCGTCAGATTGGTCCGGCTATTTCCGAGGTGCTAACCGTTGGTGTGCCCGATGAAAACGGCCAGTGCATTTTGATTTCACCAGACACCGCAGTGCCTCTGGGCGGCAAACTCTACTGAGCTCACGCTTGCATAAGCTGTGCTTCAGGCAGACAATTGCTTAAAAGGAGCAAATCATGCCAAAACCGGGTGAATGGATGCACCACCACAAAATTGAAAAGCCTAAAAACGACAACGAATATCTCGAACGTATGAGCCGCGTCATTATGGCCGCCGGCCTTAACTGGCAGGTCCTGGAGAAAAAGTGGCCCGGTATAAAACAAGCATTTGCCGGTTTTAACGTTAACACCGTGGCCAACTTCCTGGAGCCCGAAATTGAAGAGCTCATGATGAATCCCGACGTCATTCACAATCTGGCGAAGATCAGGGCGATTGTTGCCAACGCTAAAACCATGCAGGCTCTTGCTAAAGAACATGGCTCATTTGCTAACTACTTAGCGTCGCTTAATAAAAGTGGTGGCGAAGCTATGCTCCGCGAGCAACTCAGCAAGCAATTTGCCTTCTTAGGCAAAGGCACCACGGTTATTTTTCTGTTTGCTGTTGGCGAAGACCTCCCGGAAGCTACGAAAGAGTGGCAAGCCCGCCACCAGTAATTTAGAGCTTTTGGAAGAAGACTAGCTTATAGCCGTCGGGGTCTTTAAGCACAAACTGGCGACGGCCTTGTGGCACCTTGGCCACCTCTCCCTCTGGTAGGTAGCCCAGCTTTTTAACACCTTCGTAAAACTCGTCAATATCTTCGACGTTCACGTACTGTACAACTCCTTCACCGGCAGCCGGTGTGCCCTGGTGAAATTCAATCCAAAACCAGTTCAGATAGGCTCTGGCCCAGCCAGCTTCCTTGTTACGGAACACAAATCCTAAGCTCTCATAGAACTTTATGGTTCTATCAAGCTTTTCTACTTCACACCCAAATGCCGATACACTCTTTAACTTCATGCCGCTTCTCCTATAAATTGACGTATTCTGGCGCTGGCTCGAGCCACAATATCCAGCTCTTCGTGATTATTATGCAATGCGCAGCCGGCCATCGTTGCCAGTCTATCGCCACCTCCTTGTTCAACCCGACTGAGTATTGCCGGCAAGCTGTCTTCAGGAACATGAACCGATGAAAACTGATTTGGGTACTCAACAATGCAGCCCGCTACAGCTAGTCGCCATTTGGCCCAGGCATTCATATAAGGTTGCATTGCTGGTGCCACTAGTTGGTGTTCCGCCCAGCTATCAAACGTGACCTTAATCTTTTTTCCGTTTTGCTCTAAATCCATCCTTAACTCCTTTTCACTAACTCATTCTACACCCATAAATCCTCTTAATTTTTCGGCGGCCTTGCTCATAATTACATATTCAAATTGTTGTCCGGGAGATAGATTTTCGCTCACGCTAATGGTGTTGGCTCGGTCTTCTACTGCTTTTAGAATATCCTCCAGACGGTCTACGGCTACGCGCGTTTCCGAAAGTGGACCGGGATAATCAATAAGACAACTTGTTAAAACAAATTGGCATCTACCAACCGCGCCAAGCTGCGGCATAACCATGGGGCGCAGGTACTTTTGTTCTAGCCAATTATCAAAACCAAGGGCAACTCGGTTACCTCTTCTGTCTGACAAATCCATCTTGCCCTCATTCTACACCTGTTATACTGATAGCAATAAGAGGAGATCATATGAGCAAAAATCCAGTCGTCCATTTTGAGATGCCCTATAAAGATGCCAAGCGCGTGGCCGAATTTTACCAAAAAGCCTTTGGCTGGGGCATGAACGATGCTGGGCCAGATATGGGCGGTTACGTTGTGGCCGTAACGACCGACACCGACGAAAACCGCATGGTCAAAACGCCCGGCACCATCAATGGAGGCTTTTATGACCTCAATATGTCCCAAGCATCGCCTACTCCATCAGTTGTCATTTCTGTGTCTGATTTAAATAAAGCTATAGAAGACATCAAAGCGGCCGGTGGCGAGATGCTTGGCGAACCGCAAGATATCCCAGGCATTGGTCTTTGGGTCTCATTTAAAGATTCTGAAGGCAACCGCGTCAGCATCCTGCAGGCTAACAATAGCTAAGAACCTGCCCGTTTTTATTGCTTTAGTTCTTCGATTTGGCTGATGATATTAGAGGCTGCAATGAGGTCGCGCATCAAGAGAGCCCGGCTGCCGTGATCGCGCAGCACGGTCAGTCGCTGTTCTTCCGCTGCGGCCCTTCTGACGTCCAGATTTTCTGAGTCTAAATCGGCCGCGTTCGGATTTAGAGCCTGTTTGGTATGTTCTAAGGCTCGTTGAGCCGCCTCGGATAATAAATCCCCATCCTTGAGATCATACACGGCTATAACGGGTGCATCATCTGGCTGACCTAGGCGCAGTATTTCAAATGGAGTGGGCCCACCATGAGCCTGGAGCATCTTATGCTCAGTATCCTCCGCCCAAATACCATTGCCTATCTCACCAAGTTTCATAACTTAATAATAATTGCTATGTTCATGAACACAAGCACAAGCAAATTTATCTTTGCAGTCTAGACGTGCAAAAGCTCAAGAGCTCTATGAATCAAGAACGCAGGCCAGACGCAAGCTTTAAGAAAGGCTAGAATAACTGTCCAAAAACTATCAGCGTGTTGCTCAAAATAGACCAGCGCACCGATCCAGGCAGTAAAGAATACAAATCCCAACGGCCCCCTTGCACCTCTATACCCTTTATACATTCCTCTTTTGGACCAATGCATTTCTTTCATTTTATTGATATCCTTCATAATTGCTTCCTCCAACCTAATAGTACTCCTTTTGATTACCCCAAGGGTATAATTTGTATATGTCTAATGCGCTGGTGGTGATTGATGTGCAGAACCATTTTGCCGTGGAGAAGGCTGCTGATTTGCCACAGAAAATCCTCAACCACATCAACAAAATCACATACGACCACCTAATTTTTACCAAGTACCAAAATACTCTGGACTCTAACACTTATAAAATCTTAGGCATTACAAAGGTACTACAACCTCCTGCTACCGATATCCATTCACTATTGGCCCCGCTCGCCACCAAAACTAACACATTCACAAAACACACGTACTCCGCTTTCAAGGCACCTGAGTTCGTCAAATACTTGAAGCAGCACTACATTGAGGAACTGTTTCTCTGTGGCATTAATATTGATTGCTGCGTCCTATCAACAGCTTTTGAGGCTTTTGACTTGGGCTATAAGATCAAGATACTTGAGGACCTCTGCTCAGTTTCCAGCCCCCGAGATGATTACGAGCAATCCGCCAAAACCATCATCGCCCGCAACCTCAAGAAAAAGCCCCAAAAACCTGCTGATTAACTTGTCCTCAAAGATCGGGGGCAAACTTGCTTTTGTTCTCTCAACTCACTGAGACAAAAAGAAAAGGAGCCCTATGCGGACTCCTTATTCTATAATTCGGCACCGTGCTATTTTCCCAGGGGTGAACCCCAAGTATTGTAACCGC
>CAYTTW010000039.1:0-7301 GCA_964441005.1 uncultured Candidatus Saccharibacteria bacterium
CCACAACGTCTTGGGGCAGGGTAACGCCTTGGACATTGGCCTTGGTCTGTAAAATAGCGCAGCGCGTTTCAAAATCGGGCGTCTGCATATCAATACTCATGCCCCAGGCAAACCGTGAGCGCAGCCGCTCCTCTAGAGTTGGAATATCTTTGGGCGGCTTGTCGCTCGAGATAATGATTTGTTTGTTGGCCTGGTGCAGAGCATTAAAGGTATGAAAAAACTCCACCTGTGTTGCTTCTTTGCCGGCGATAAACTGGACATCATCAATAATCAGCACGTCAGCGCTGCGGTAGTAGCCAGCAAAATCGGTGTTTTTCTTATAGCGAATGGCGTCCAGAAACTCTTGGACAAACTGCTCCGTAGAGACGTAGACGACTCGTGAGCCCGGCCGGTTAGAGGCGACCGCGTTGCCCACCGCCTGGATGAGGTGCGTTTTGCCGATACCCACGCCGCCATAAATAAAGATTGGATTATATTTGGTGCCAGGATTTTGGGCAATTGCTTGGCAGGCGGCAAAGGCCAGCTCATTACCAGGCCCCACAATAAAGTTCTCAAAGGTATAGCGTTCATTGAGTCCCTGGCGATAGCTGTGCGATAGACTACTCATGGGACGCCGCTCGGACTTGGCCTCAGGTACGGTGAAGATGATTGGTTCATCGTCAATCTTTTTGGGTAATTGAGCGGGCGAGTAAATTTTAAATTCAATATGCTGGGGTTTGACGCCGTTTTTGGCCAGTACGTCAGCAATCAGTTGGTTATATTTGCGTTCGAGCTGCTGCTTAATAAAAATATTGGGGACACCAATCACCAAAGTGTGGTCTTTGTGACGGAGTAAATGGGTATTTTTAAACCAGGTAATATAGCTGGCCCGCGAGACAGAGACCTCGATCTCACCTAGGACGGCCTGCCATAAACTACTCTCCTGCATACCCCTTATGTCCTGAATTAGTTATCCATAACTATACAAAAAATTGGTACTTTTCCACAAGTTTGCCGCCACTTTTTACTCAATTTAGACAATTTTTCAAAAACAGGGGCCTATTTGTACACAGCTTCACGGCCTCTCTTGAAAACTGTGGATAGACCTAGGTCGTTAGTGGAAAACAGTTGGCTTTTTGTGGCTTTCCATTGTGAATTTGACGAAAGCTGACTCCCACGAAATGGAGGAGCAGAGCAACATAGCACAGCGAGCGAAATTTCACAGGGTGCCTTAACTTTGGTAAAGTTATTGGCATGCCCAAACGGACCTACCAACCGAAGAAACGACAGCGCTCCCGCGAACATGGCTTTATGAAACGAATGGCCACAAAGGCTGGCCGCACTGTGTTGCGCAATCGCCGCACTAAGGGCCGCAGCCGTCTGTCGGCCTAGCTGGCACTGTTCACTACTTAGTATCCACTATAAACTAGTTATATGCTTTCCCGAGCCAATCGGTTTCATGGTCGTGCGAGCTTGCGCTACGTCTACCAGAACGGCAAAATGGTGCGCGGGCCGCTCCTCGGTCTTAAGTACGCTGTCAATGAGCGCCGTCAGGCGTTTCGCTGCGCCATCGTGGTAAGTAAGAAGATCTCTAAGTCGGCGGTCAAGCGCAACCGGGTGCGCCGTCAGCTCTATGCGATTGTTGGCGGGCTGGCACCCCAGATCACTCAGCCCTATGATCTGGTAATTACCGTATTTAGCGACCAAGCCCTGAGCGAAACCGGCCAACGTCTCGAGCAGCAACTGCAGCGCCAATTGCGCCAGGCCGGGGTGGTGGCAAAAGCAGCGCCAACCAGTAAGCGTGCTACTATTAAAACAAAGGAAAACTAGGGAATATGTTTACCACGCTCATTGTTAAACCGATCTTTAATTTGCTTGTGGTCATTTACGCCCTTCTGCCCGGGCATAATTTTGGCCTCGCCATCATCGTCTTCACGATTGTTATTCGCTTGCTCATGTGGCCATTAGTTAAAAAGCAACTCCACCACGCCAAAGCGATGCGCGAGTTGCAGCCGGAGCTCAAGCGGATAAAGCAGGCGGCCAAGGGCAACCGTCAACAAGAATCAGCGATGGTCATGGAGCTCTACAAAGAGCGTCAGATTAACCCGTTTTCTTCGTTGGGCATCGTGATTCTCCAGATCCCAATACTATTTGGGCTCTATAGCGGCCTGCGCCGCCTGGTGAACGACCCTCATGCCCTATTGACCTTTTCGTACTCCTGGGTGCGCCACTTGAGCTGGCTGCAAACCGTTGCTCATGATATCCATCGATTTGATCGCACCCTGTTTGGAGTGGTTGACCTCACGCGCGCGGCCCTGCCCAAACAAGGGAGCATCTACGTACCAGGTCTTATCATTGTGCTCGGCAGCGCCGTGGCCCAATACTACCAAAGCAAACAACTTTTGCCCGCCGATCCTCGGGCGCGTTCCTTGCGTCAAATCTTGCGCGAGGCTGGTAGCGGCAAATCGGCCGATCAAGGCGAGGTCAATGCGGCGGTGGGCCGGAGTACGCGCTTTTTAATTCCAGTCATGATTTTTCTGGTGACCCTCGGCATTGCTTCGGCTCTATCGTTGTACTGGCTGGTGGGCGGCGTCGTGGCCTATCTGCAGCAGGCCCGTGTGCTCAAGCGCGATGAAACTGAGCTCGAGCAAATTGCCGATCAACCAACGACTAATGTCTTAGAGGGTGAAGTGGTTGTGAAGCCCGCACCCCGCAAGCCCAAAACGGCGAAGAAAAAGAGGAAAAAGCGATGAGAGAGCACTCATCTTATAATCCACTTTCGCTCTACGAACCAGTTTCCGGTCAAGCTTTGCCATTTTTACTTCGCAACGTAGCTACGGCTACGCTTTGTCGTAAGAAATGTACAAATCTTACTTCGGCAACTGTCTCTCGAGTAACAAAAGGAATTATGCGATGAGTGCTGTCGACGAAGAGGCCATTCAGTATGCCAAAAAGTATCTCGAGGATTTGCTATCCTTTTTTGGCCTCAATACTGATATCTATGCCACGACCGACGAGGACGTCATTGAGCTCGAAGTCCCCAGTACGCACCTGAACGGTTTCTTGATTGGGCAACGCGGCGAAACTATGCGGGCCCTGCAGTTTCTGGTGAATACGGCGCTGCGCAATAACGGTTTTGCCGAAGCGCGCGCCAATGTGGACATTGCTGATTATAAAAAGGCGCGGGCCAGCCGCTTGAGTGAGCGAGCCCAAGAGTGGGTTCAGCAAGTCAAAAGCTCGGGTCAACCTCTAGATCTACCACCCATGAACGCCGCTGATCGACGCACTATTCACAAGCTGGCCGCCGAGGAAGGTCTCAGCACCGAATCGGTCGGCGAAGGCCAAGACCGCCACATTGTTCTTAGGCCTGGGGCGGCTGACGAACCAAAAGTCGCAGACGACACCGCTCATACCGAGACAGCGTAGCCAGACAGTTGTATTTTGCTTGCTAAATGCTTACCATGAGTATTAAGTAAGCAAATTAGCAAAAACGTGGCAGAAATTTACGATCTATCACCCGATCATCCTGAATTTGTTCCGGTTGAAGAGCTGGCTCAAATCCAGCGTCAAAATGAACAGTTATTGGAGGCTGGCTATCAAGACAATTGCAATCTGTTCCGGGCGAGCGTTTTTCATAAGCTTACCCAGCACCATGCCACTCATAATGGTTCTGGTTGGGCAATCTTTTATGTTGACGGCGAAGACGACCCGGGCAGCGTATCAACGCTTGTTCGTAAAGAAGTTTTGGTGTGGTCATACTTCCACGACGCTTCCAAGACACGAGGCGGCTTAACGATACCGACGATCAGGCTATTGACGAACGAAACCTATTTGATGCCAGACGGCCCTGAGTATCTTGCCTCCGATGTCACTCTTGACGATGACAACGATGCCCAATACTTTGTAGATGCCACCATGCTCCACAGCGATCCCCGTGAGAAGCACTATCTTGATGATGTTGGCCTGGAACCAACGGCCCCTGAAGAGCCGGACGTAGATGAAAATCAAGATCCCATACTACGCAGTTTGGCACCGCTTTTTATTGTCAGTGACGAAGGCATACTACGCTTGAGCCACAACTTTGTGCTCTCCACACCACTATACCTGGTTGAAGCCAAACTCCCGACTGGTCAGAATGCAGCCTGTTATCCCTTTGGCCAATTCCTGTGCATGGAAGATAGACTAGCGGCTTTAACTGTGGGACAGAACCTGCTCGATGAAATTCGTGATCTCGAGCCGGTTTACACTCGCACGACTACTAATTAGGCAGAGGGTACTGGCGTGGTAGGTAAGCGCCATAGGCCGCGTGCTGACACTGCTCCATGGAGTGGCATGTACCATTATCAAAGTTGCTATAGGCAAAGAAGGCCGCCGCTTTATCGCGCAAATCATCACCCGAAACATTTTCCATTAGTTCATGCACCGGATAACCCAGATAAAACTTCAGCGGAATGGTGACGCGGCCGGCAAACTGCTCCTGCTCGTACTGGTCATAGGCCTTTTGGGCAATGCGGCCGACTGCCATATGGTCGGAGTGGTCGGGGAAGACGTGGCCGGGGTCATTGGCTTGGGTGTGAATCTCGGTGGGTTCATACTGGTGAATGAGCGCCACCAGGGCGTCGCTCAACTGGGCGGTGGAGTAGCTCGACTGGCCATCAACCGTATGCATTCGAGTAATTTGATCGGCCTCTAACCGCGCCAGACTTTCGTTATGTGAGGCACCAAAGCCTAGGCCAGTAACGTTGCCATCCGGTAAGTGTAAGAAGATTAAGGAGATCGCCGGATTGCCCCGCGGATTGGCAATATGCGCAAATTCGCCCCCGGGCAATTTGACAATCCGCTCAATCCAGACGTCATGATTGCCCAACATCTCAGAGTAGGCGGCTTCCGAGCCTTGTTCGCGGCTCAGCCAGTAGTAACTACCAGCGCCAGCGTCACCAGCCGTTATATAGATCGTGCGAATGCAGTACTTATCACGGACGCTGTGTAGCAAATCAGGACTCATAAACAGCAAATCGTCATCCTGGTGCGCCACAATATTCATGAGTGTCGGCGAGTTGCAGGTTGCTTGCGGCAGCTGATCAAGCGGAATGGGCAGGACGGTGGGCGTGGTCAGCGGCGGACTACTCTTGGGTTGACTGTGCTGGGTGCCCCGATCGTAAAACAGCAGCAATTCATTGGGGTGCTCAAGACTACCACTAATGACCACACTGGTATTAGGACGACCGTAGTACTGGACGACCTGATCCAGGTTGCATTGGGGGAAATCGGTTAGGGAGCGGTCGAGCGACAACAGGTAGGCAAAGCTATGGGTATTTAAATCAGGCTGCCAGACTTGACTGGTCAGCACGTTGCGCGGCTGGGTACAATTGCTAAGCGGCATAACGGTTTGATGGTTACCTGACTGGAGTTTGGTAGGTACTACTCGCCAATAATCACCCACCAAGACGTCGACGCGGTGACGCTGTAATACTTGGACAACCAGGGCATTGCGGTCATTCAGTGGGGTTAAAACGCGGTCTTCGGCCCGAGCCGTGTGATGAGCCTGGAAAAGGCCAATGACCACCGCAAGCATGAATACCACTCCCCAGCCAAGCAGTCGACGCGGTCGCCACTCTCGTTGGCGGCTAATAACGGCCAGTGAAACAAAGACGGTAAAGAGCCCGATCGTCAGGTAGCGAGCGTCGGCGGCGTAGTAGTGCTGCGTGGCTACAAAAGCCGCGACGGCGACAATGGAACTCCACAGGAGTAATATGGCCAACCGCTCGTAGGTATCAAAGTGGGTGCCTTGATCACTATCGGGCCGCAGGCTGTGGCGCAGCAAGTGCAGCAGGCTCAGCACGCCGAAGATGACAATCAACACATTGACCCCATATCCTACGGTGCCGACATGAAAGATATGCATGGCCAATTGGTGTGGTAGTTGGCGCAAAATACTGGTGGCAAACACCGGGTTGGCGCCCAGATTGGTCAGCAGGCCAAGGGCGGCGTAGATGAGGCCTAAAACCAGATTCGTGCTGGCGTGATTCAGCGTAAAGGGTCCGGCCGCACCACCACAGGCCACGTGCGTCAGCGTTGCCATATTGAATAACCAATGAATAATGAAGGCTCCGAGGGTTGCCACGGCACCACTCACCAACCAGCGGGCACTTAGACTGACCAGTGACCAGCGGTGGCGGAGTGCATAGATATTCAGAGCCAGCAGGGCCCCACCGACGGCCAGGGTCATAAACAGCTTGTCACTGGCAATCAGTAAAACTAGCAGGGAAGTGCTCCAAACAAAGGTCCGGCTGCGGATCCGCGGCGCGCGAATCAGCAGATACAAACTGGCCAGGTAGACGACGTATTCAAGATTACGGGTCGTCAGCATCGCCATGTTAACGGGCAACAAGCCACCGGCATATGGCTGATTCGGAATAAATAATAGCACCGAGGCTAGCGCTAAACACAAGGTACCCAGTACCAGCGGGCGGGCTTCAATCCGCCGCAAAAACAGTACCAACCCCACAACGGTGAGCAACACTGTGACAACGGTGAGAACAGTAAAACTATTTGGGGTGGCACCCAAAGCATGGACCATCAGAAACAGCGGCCACTTTAGTAAAAAAGTGTGTGCACTTGGCCACCAGGCGTCACGGAAAACCCCGGCGCGTTCAAACAAGTAGCTGTTCACTAGCTGATCAGCATTTGCCAGGTTTACCCGAGCGCCCAGCCACGCCCAGTACGCCGTGGTCGCCAGTAACACAGCGACGCTGCCCCACAGATAGCTCACCGCAAAACGCGGACTATTTATAGCACTCAGCCAACGCTGCCGTCCGGTAGGCTGGGGCGGGGCTTTTGGAGGACTCTTTTTTACTTTTGGCTGGGGTTTTGGTTTGCGCGGCATGCGATCACTTTATAAGGATGATACGATCGACGCGGTGAATAAGCAAGTTTCAAGCTGGGGGGTCTTCGTCGCGCAAGAAGCGCAGCGCCTCATCGGCCAAACTATGAATCCCACCAGTTTGTAGGAATATCTCAATGGCATCGAGATCATCCGCCGAAGCCGGTGACAGCTCGGTAATCGCCTCGAGCTCGCGCTGCTTAATAGATTCAGCGTATGTTACCCGCACCATGCTGAGGCCATAGGCCACGCCGTCTTTAAACTGCCGTGGCTGCATAATGGTGCTGGCCAATCCTGGCTCGTAATCATCGAGCATACGGTCAAGGGGGGTGTCTTTGGCCAGCAGTTCGGCACAAAAATTCTGCAGTCGCACCCCACGCTCATGGGCGTAGGCGGCCGGGTCGTCTTCGTCCATATCCTCAACTCGAACACCAGGATG
>CAYTTW010000040.1:0-7237 GCA_964441005.1 uncultured Candidatus Saccharibacteria bacterium
GTCAATACAATGTTAGAGTAATGTGATGCGTAAGGTTGTGTTTGTTGGGATGAGTGGCGGAGTCGACAGCTCCGTAACAGCGGCTCTGCTCAAGGAGGAAGGCTTTACGGTTGTTGGTGTCTACATGAAAAACTGGAGCCAGGACCTGCCTGGCTTTGTTTGTCCGTGGAAAGAAGATTATCAGGATGCCAAGCGGGTAGCTGTGCAACTGGGTATTGAATTCAGGCTCTACGACTTTGAAACCGAGTATCGTCACCTCGTGGTTGATTATATGCTTGATGAATACCGGGCTGGTCGCACCCCAAACCCTGACATTATGTGTAACCAAGAAGTGAAGTTTAAGCTGTTTCTGCAGGCGGCGCTCGCTGATGGTGCCGATATGATTGCCTCCGGCCATTATGCACGCACCAAAAATGGGCAGCTATTAACGGCTAAAGACGGCAACAAAGATCAAACCTATTTTTTGTATCGCGTTACCAGTAAAGCCCTACAGAAGACTCTCTTTCCAGTTGGAGACTACACCAAGCCAGAGGTACGAGCTCTGGCTAAAAAGTTTGGCTTGGCCACCGCCCAGAAAAAAGAGAGCATGGGTGTTTGTTTTGTGGGCAAAGTTGGTATCAAGGAATTTTTGCAGCAGTTTGTTACGTGTGAGCCAGGGCCGATTATCGACCAGCACGGTCAGGCAATCGGTGAGCACGATGGGGCCATTTTCTATACAATTGGCCAGCGCCATGGCCTGAATGTTGGCGGGGGCTTACCTTATTACGTCACCGGCAAAGACATGGCCACCAACACGGTGTATGTTACGAAGGATTTGAACGACAAGAAACTCTGGTCCACGCAAGTTGTGCTCAGCGATCTCCACTGGATCAACCCCCCAAATGCACGAGGACGGACCCTGTGGATACGGATGCGGCACCGCGCGCCACTGGTAAAGGGAAAAGTGATGGTGAAAGGGTCAAAAGTAATTTTGGAGCTGGAAGATAAAGTTCGGGCCGCCACGCCTGGCCAATCAGCGGTTATTTATGACGGCGAACAGGTGCTTGGTGGCGGCATTGTAGTTTAAGTTGCGTGTGGCTCAGGCAGTGGGGGCATTCGCTGCAAGGGGCAACGCTCTTTGGGGAGGGGACATTGCTGAAGATAGACGCCGCTCGCATCGAGTACTAAGCGGGCCTGGCAGTCTAGATCATTGGCGTGGTCAAGACGGTAATTAACACCGCGAGCAATAAGTTCTTTGCTTTCAGGTGTCTGAACGTGTGTCATAGCCTGCAGATTGTTGAGTAAAACGGCTGCTGCCGCTTGGCAATTACGGAGAGCCCTGAGCTCTTCAGGGTAATAAAACGTACGCTGCCCAGTGGTTTCGCTATCACGCTGACGGCGTTTCCAAAAAGCCATAGTGTTCATTACTATACACCGAATGTTCTGCTAGACTAGAACAGATGACAGCTCAAGACATTCGTAAGGCCTATTTAGAATTTTTCAAAAAACAGAAGCACCAGGTGATTCCGCGGGCGCTACTGGTACCTCAAGATGACCCCACAACGTTATTTACTGGTTCTGGCATGCAGCCGCTCATTCCGTACTTACTAGGTGAACCGCACCCCAAAGGCACCCGTCTAACCGATAGCCAAACGAGCTTCCGCGCTCAAGACATTGAAGAAGTGGGCGACAATCGTCACACCACTTTCTTTGAAATGCTCGGTAATTGGTCACTGGGAGATTACTTCAAAGCCGAACAGCTGGCCTGGATTTTTAGCTTTTTGACTGATGTGGTCGGACTGGATCCGAGCCGCCTTTACGCCACCTGTTTTATTGGCGATCCCAAGCATGGATTACCTAAGGATGAAGCGGCGGCTGGCTACCTACAAGCCCTCTATAAGAAAAAAGGGATTGATGCCAAGGTTGTCGAGATTGGTAGCGAGGCTCAAGGTGCAGACAACGGCATGCAGGGCGGGCGCATTTTTTATTATGACGCCAAGAAAAACTGGTGGAGCCGGGCTGGCACCCCCGATGAAATGCCAGTCAACGAACCTGGGGGCGGCGATAGTGAGATCTTTTTTGAATTTAGCGAGATAGCGCACGATCAGCGCTTTGGCGCCCAGTGCCACCCCAACTGCGACTGCGGCCGTTTTATCGAAATTGCCAACAGTGTCTTTATGGAATACATCAAAAAAGCCCAGGGCTTCGAGAAACTACCCAAGCAAAACGTCGACTTTGGTGGAGGGCTAGAGCGTATTGCCATGGCTGCCATTGATAGTCCGGATGTTTTTAAGATTAGTTTATTGTGGCCTATTATTGCCGAGCTGGAAAAGCTGTCTGGCAAAAACTACGATAGTCACCTGGAGAGCATGCGTGTCATTGCCGACCATCTACGGTGTGCGACCTGGCTGGCAGTAGATGACGTGGTGCCGAGTAACAAAGAGCAGGGCTACGTCATGCGCCGTCTGCTGCGTCGGGCGATCCGTTTTGCCTTTGAGCTTGGTATTGAACAAAACTTGTGCGCCAAAATTGTGCCAGTGGTGGTTGATATGTACAAAGCGGACTTTCCGGAGGTTGCCGAGCGCCAGCAACACGCACAGGATGTGCTGGTGCGTGAGGAAAAACTCTTCCGTCAAACGCTGAGGAAGGGGATTCACGAATTTAGCAAATTAATGAAAGACCGCAAACTCCTGGATGGCGAAACCATCTTTAAGCTGCACGATACCTATGGCTTTCCGGCCGAACTGAGTGTCGAAGAAGCCTATAAAAATGGCCTGGAAATCCAAGACAATTGGCAACACGAGTTTGATCACCACATGCAAGTCCAGCGCGAGCGTAGCCAGACCGCCAGCAAGGGTGTCTTCAAAGGCGGACTGGCAGATCACTCCGAAATAGTAACCAAGTATCACACCGCCACGCACTTAATGTACAAGGCACTGCGAATGGTGCTGGGTGATCACGTCATCCAGCGTGGCAGCAATATTACTGCTGAGCGCTTGCGTTTTGATTTTAGCCATTCAGAAAAGGTCACACCAGAGCAGATCAAGCAGGTGGAGGATATTGTGAATGAACAAATTCAAAAAGATTGGCCGATGACTTGGCGCGAAGAAAACACCAAAGAAGCACTCAAGAGCGGCGTGATGGGCGCCTTTGGCGATCGCTATGGTGACACGGTCAAAGTCTACACGGTGGGCGATCCGGATGGCGAAAACTATAGCCGCGAAATCTGCGGCGGTCCACACGTCGAGCACACTGGTCTACTTGGCGAAAACGGCAAGCGGTTTAAGATTACGAAAGAGGAAGCCTCCTCAGCTGGTGTCAGGCGCATCAAAGCGGTCTTACAATAATTTTGCTGGGGTCCCCGCCGCGAGGGGATTCGCGGTGGGGAGAGTGAGCGGTCCGCCAGCGGCGGAGGCGAATTCATTTCGCCAGCGAGCGATGTTACAATTAAGACGATTATGCTTGATAAAATAAAGAGCTTAAAAACAGCAGTCACTGACCGGGTGGGCAAGAAACCGTCATCGGAGCGCTATTTAGTGGGGCTCGATATTGGTACCGAGTTTGTCAAAGCCCTGATTGCCAAAGTCAATAAGGATAACTTGGAAGTGATCGGCGTGGGCCGGGCCCATCAGGAGCTGAGTGATATGCAGGCCGGAGCGATTGCCGATATAGCCAGCGTGGTGGCTAACTGCGATGAGGCCTTAAACGAGGCCGAGAAACAAGCCAATGTCAGTGCGCGCACGGCCGTGATTGGCCTAGCTGGTGAACTCGTAAAGGGCACTACCACGACCGTTCGCTGTCGCCGTAAAGACGCCACTTCGGCGTTAGATATTGCCGAAGTCGAGCGGATTATTAATCTCGTTCAAGATCGCGCCTTGGCGCGCGCCAAGCAACAGCTGGCGCTTGAGCTCGGCGGCAAAGAAGTGGAAGTGCGTTTAGTTAATAGCGCCCTAGTCAGTATTGAAATTGACGGCTACAAGGTGACAAATCCGGTGGGCTTTCAGGGCAAGGACGTGGTGGTGGAGCTCTACACGGCTTTTGCGCCAATGATTCACATAGGGGCGCTGGAGCGCACTGCTCAAGAGCTCGATCTTGATCTGTTAGCGGTGGCGGCCGAACCGTTTGCCGTGGCGCGTTCCGTTATTGGCGATGACCCGAATGCTAGTATGAGCGCCATCCTCATGGACGTCGGCGGTGGTACCACCGATATTGCTGTCGTACATGAAGGCGGTGTGCAAGGTACTAAAATGTTTGGCATTGGCGGCCGGGCCTTTACGCGTTCGGTGGAGCGCGATCTGGGGGTCAGTTTTGTACAAGCCGAAGAGCTGAAACTAGGGCTGAGTACCAATAAAGCGCCGCGCCAAAAGGTACCCGCCATTGAAGCCGCCCTGCACAAGACGTTAGACGTGTGGACGGGCGGTGTCGAACTAGCCCTGGGTGAGTTTACTAATCTTGACCACTTACCACACCGACTACTACTCTGTGGCGGTGGCTCGAGCCTCGATCTGCTGCTCGAAACGCTTGGTCAAACCAATTGGTACAGCGAACTGCCTTTTACCCGTAAACCGGCTATTCAACATATCCAGCCAGAAGAAGTAGTGGGTATTGTTGATAAAACTGGTAACGTTACTGATCACACCTTCATTACGGCCATGGGCTTGCTGCGCGTTGGCGCCGATACCCTGGCTCAGAACAATAACCCAAATCCTTCGTCGATTAAGGAAAGAATTGATAGAATCTTAAGGGTATAACATGGCAAACACCACCAAAGACACTATTTACATCGATATTGACGACGAAATTACCGGCATTATTGATAAAGTCCGCAGCAGCCCTCAAAAAATAGTGGCGCTGGTACTACCCAAGCGTGCCACGGTGCTGCAGAGCGTCGTCAATATGAAGCTTCTCAAGCGAGCCGCCGATGATGTCAAGAAACGGGTCGTTTTAGTCACCTCAGAGAGTGGCTTGATTTCGTTAGCTGGGGTGGTTGGTATGTTTGTAGCCAAGACCCTACAGAGCAAGCCCGAAATTCCTGAACTGGCCGAAGACGCCGCCAATGCCGAAGCTATCGAAGAGATTGTGGCTGAGCCGAGTGAGGTAGCAGATGAGACGGCCGAACCAGAACTAGACCCCAAAAAAAGCGTTGGTGAACTAGCTAAGCTGCCGGTTGCTAGCAACGAACCCGAAGAAGTTGAACTCGACGAACCAGACTCCGAAGTACCGGAAGCCGCGGCCATCAAAGAGACCAAAACCAAGAAAAACAAAAAACTAAAAATACCAAACTTTAATCGCTTTCGACTCTGGCTCTTCCTAGGTGCGTTCTTGTTGATTGTGTTAATTGTTGGCTGGATCTTGGCGTTTCAAGTCATGCCCAAGGCCAGTGTGATTATCAAGACGAATGCTACAACTGTTAACAGTAATTTGAACCTGACACTCTCAACAGCCGCCAAAAGTGTCGATACTGCGCAGATGATCGTGCCCGCTAAACTGGATACCACCAAGAAGACCCAATCGCAGCAAGTACCCGCGACGGGCCAAAAAGACGAGGGAACGAAGGCCAGCGGCACTATGACAATTACCAACTGCACCGACAGTGCGGTAACTGTTCCGGCCGGCACCGGTGTCAGTG
Source organism: uncultured Candidatus Saccharibacteria bacterium (assembly GCA_964441005.1). Classification (GTDB taxonomy): domain Bacteria; phylum Patescibacteriota; class Saccharimonadia; order Saccharimonadales; family CAYTTW01; genus CAYTTW01. Next base: position 5,609 of record CAYTTW010000040.1, read on the forward strand.
CCAGCAACCTTACGTTTATTACTCAGAAGACACTGCAACTTGACTCTGGTAATTTCGATAGCAGTAAGAAGTGTAAGACGACTGGGGCTCACATCGGTACAACCTCGGTGGTCGCCCAAAACAACGGTGACCAGTACAATCTGAGTGCTCGAACATACAGCGTGGCTGGCTTTAGCGGACTTTCTGCCTCGGGATCCGATATGACCGGAGGCACCAGCAAGTTAGTTAAGGTCGTCAGTGGCCAAGACATTGAAACCGCCAAGCAAAAGATTGCCGGCCAGACCAACAGCACCGTCGCGGATGACCTTAAAAAGACATTGAACGGTGAAGGCTACCAAGGCATCGCCGAAACCATGACCACCGGTGAGCCAGCCGTAACCACCTCTCCAAACGTGGGCGATCAAGCCGATCAAGTAACCGTGGCCTCCACGATTACCTACACCATGTATGGCGCCAAAACGGCTGATCTTAAGACCTTGCTCGACAATGATATTAAGAAGCAAATTGACACCAATAAGCAGTCGCTGGCCGATGACGGACTCGGTGCGGCCGTCTTTAAGGTCACCGATGTCAGCGCCAGCGATAATGTTAAGGTCAATCTTCAGACAGTTGCCAAAGCCGGGGCCCAAATCAATCAAAATGACCTCAAGAAGCAAATTGCCGGCAAGAAGAAGGGCGATGCTGTAGCCATTATCCAAAACCGCCCTGGTATTCAGGATGTGACCATTAACTATAGTCCGTTCTGGGTTTTCTCAATGCCACACCGGACCAGTCATATCACTATTACTATTCAGCAGACCAACACGAATGGGAACAAACAGTAGTACGATTCTAGCTCTCGATGTGGGCGATCGGCGGGTTGGTGTGGCTATGGCCAACACTACGGCCCGCTTGCCAAGCCCCTTAATGACGTTAGATCATTCGGATGATATTTTGGATCAAATTGCTACCCTCGTTGAACAGTGCCAGTCCATTAGCCTCGTCGTCGGCTTGCCGCGCGGGCTCGAGGGGCAAGAGACTGCCCAAACGGCTAAAGTTCGCCGTTTCGCCGATCAGCTCCAGCATCGCCTGACTATTCCCGTCTATTTTCAAGATGAAGCCGTAACCAGCAAACAAGCGGAGGCCGAGCTAGCCAGTCATGGTGTACCATATACTAAAGGGGATGTCGATAGCCTCGCGGCCACGTTTATACTGGACGATTTTTTACAAACCTATCCCCACGAGACATAAGGAGACGAGATGACTACGAACCGCTCACCCCGTCGCTACTGGACCAAAACTATCTTGCTTAGTTTAGCGGTTCTGGTTATGTTGGGCGTCGTAACAGTTGGGATCGTGCGGCATGTTTACCTCGAGAACTTAAAACCGGCGAGCAGTAGTCAAAAAAGTCTGCTCGTGACTATACCGCTTAACTCTTCAGTGCACCAAATTGCCCAGCAATTGAAGCAGGCCAATGTTATCCGTAGTAACTGGGCCTTTGAAACCTACGTACGCACCCAAGAAGTGGGCGATAAACTTCAGGCCGGTACTTATGACCTTAAGCCCAGTCAAACGGTGCAATCAATCGTTACCGTTCTGACGCAGGGCAAAATTAACACCGCCTTAGTGACTATTCTCCCGGGCCAGCGG
>CAYTTW010000041.1:0-3867 GCA_964441005.1 uncultured Candidatus Saccharibacteria bacterium
CTTATAACGTATAAACAATAGATAGTTTACTGAGGCGCAATAAGTTGTTATAATATGTTTACTTGCTATGGATGATTCGATACTAAATCCAACTGAGATGGCCGGAGAGCCCCGGCCATCAGACGCCTCACCCACCGTACAAATGCTGGGTGATATTGGTCTGTCAAGCGAAGCAGCAACAGACAACGAATCAACCGAAGCGCCCGACGCCTCCACAGAAGACCCCGAGCCGGAGCGCTGGATGCGCCGACACGAGCTAGCGAAAGACCTTGGCATGTCTCTGTCGACAACCAAAGAAATTACTGACGATCTCACGCAGTCGCACCCCGAACTATTTGGCACGGAGCCTCTAGCGAATGGCAGCAGTGCTGTGGTTGTATCATCGCGGATTCGGCCGTTCATGCGCGAACACTTGCCGCCGCATCCCAGTATGACCAATGACGCTGAAGTAGGGACCGAATTTGGCGTTTATCCATCGGTCGTGAGGCGCATTCGCGAACAACTGCAGCGTGATCCGGTTATTGCCCAGCAGATTAATCGCCGTCGAGGACTGAATGATCCCGCGCCCCAGGATTACTACTCACAGCAACTCGCCGAACAAATTCGTGAGCGGCTCAGAGAACGCCAGCAGCGCCAGCAATCCAGAGAGGAACGTGAGCAAACCCAGGCCGAACACGACTTCCGCACCTTTGCGGATGATGTGATAAGCGGTGAATCGCTCGAGGCTCAGGAGTTTGAAACCTTGATCAAACTTTTTGGCGCGGAAAGTGCCTTTGACGTCTTGTTCCAATACCGCAAAGACTTTCAAGGCAAGCTGGAAATGCCGATGGTTAAAAGCTTTTTAGCGGAGTATCTCGGCGACTTCTTAGTCACAACTGGCGAACTCGATTTAGATAAGATTGATGCCACCCTCCCCTATCTCGATAACAAAAATCTACGCTTGGCGCTCACAGAAGTTATTAAGCGGCACTGCCTGGCAACCTACCATGCCGCGCTCCGGGCCGACCCCAACCAGGATGACTTTGACCAAATTGCTATATATCTCGATGATATTCGTCTTCGTACCCAACATCTTGAAGATTCTCATATCAATGAGGTACTCAACGAAGTGGAAAACTATTATCTCTCATTATTTGAAATTGAGATTCCGGACTACTTTATCTCTAACTTAACGCCCGGCCGGCCGTTCCCGGATCTTAATCAACGCATCAACGTCAAGGAAATGCAGGATAAACATCGTCTACTCATTAGCGACGAGCCGGGTATGGGCAAGACAGCCTCGGCCATTATGTCTAAAGAAGTACTGGGTGCAAAGTGTGCCTTAATTGTAGCCCCGAGCCTGGTAGTCGATGAGGAAGTATGGGAGTCGTGCTTGGTCGACTACTTTAAAGAGGGACGAGCACCACGTGTTTTGACAGTCAAGCAACCGGGCGACCTCTACGGTATTACAGCCAGTGATTACGACTACATCATTATTTCTGATGGTCGGATAACCGAGGAGTACACCGACGCTCTGATGGGCATTGATTTTGACATGATGGTCATCGATGAAGCCCATGTCTTTAAGAACATCACCGAGGGCGTTCGATCACAACGCGTTATGGAATTGGTTGATAAGGTCAGTGGTCCCAATAAGTACCTGGCCTTGCTCTCAGCAACGCCAGCACCGAATAAAGTGGCCGATATTGCTTTCACGCTCCGAGCGCTGTACCCCGAACGATTCCGCCAGTACAAGAATCATGAGCTAGTCAACCGCATCATCAACGGTGATATTTTAGATATTCGCAGTCTGCTGGTTCCTCGCATGCAGATTAAGCGGCTAATAGATTCCGTGGAAATGCCTAATCTCACCGAGCAGACCATTGAACTGGAGCTAACCAAGAGCGAGCAAGACGTCTATGAAATCCTACTCGATGAATGGGAGCTTGAGGCTTCCGAAAAAATGCGTTACCTGCGTCAAGTGCTCTTAAATCCAGCTATTTTGGAAGCTACGCCAGATGTCAGCTCCACCAAGATTACGGCCGTTGGTAATTATTTGCGCGAGCGTTTCCAGCACGCCGATAAGATTGTCATGTTTGTTAATGACTACGTGACGGGCATAATTAGCGGCGCCCAGAACATTGTTGGCGCTTTGCAGATACCTTCAGACGTGGAAGTGTCCACCATTTACGGTGAAATTCCCAAGACTGATCGCCACCGCATTCGCCAGCGTTTCCAGACGGGTTCACAGAAGATGCTGCTGCTCGTCAGTGGTCAAACCGTCAATGCTGGCGTTGGGTTGTCGGCGGCGGATGAAGTTATCTTCTATAACGAGCCATGGACCTTAACCGAGAAGCGGCAAGAGCTGGGCCGCTGTTGGCGACCGGGCCGGGTTGGTAATTTGACTTCGACGACCTTTATAACCAAAGGCACTATTGAAGAAGGCATCCGTCGCTATATTGAAGTCAAGAACCGCGCCATTGAAAAACTGCTCTATGGGGTCCCGCTTAACGATATCGAGAAAGAACTGGTCAAGCGGGCTGAGGAAAGCGACACCGAGAGCTTGGCGGTCAATGCCGAGCTGGCGGCATACTACTTCTCCTCGATGGATCGGATGAATAAGATTTTCAGCCGCGTGAAAGAAATTGGTGAAGACAACTTCACGCAATTCCTGCGCCGCAATGGTACGGAATACGCTAAGACCTACCAAGATCTGACCCGGCGCAGTTACCAGGCCAACGCCAGTCGTCTGGCCGCCACGATGATTAATCGCTTTATGAGTAACCGCGTTGATCTACCCTCCGACTTGCGGATTCTCGATCTTGGTTCGGGTCCAGAGATGTTAAAGCGGCACTTTAAAGATGAGTATGCTGATAGAATTGTGAGCCTCGATATTAACCCCGAACACTTTGCGGGCGGTACCGGTAATGCACTCGCCGGACGCATTTCACGCTTACCGCTGGCGGATGGCTCGATTGACTACGCCAACATGTCGCTGGTGTTGCACTACTCCAAGTGGGTGCCCTCCAGGGGCGAGTATGAACGCCTGGCTTGGTTCCAGGAGCTCAACCGTGTCTTGAAAACTGGTGGCCGAGTGGTCATCCCCATGATTTACTCCATGGATCTGCGTGATGACAAAGCCTTTACGCGCGTACTGTCTAACATGGGCTTCCAGCTCGTCGAGCAGTTCAGTGGGCCCGTCGAGGCTGGCGAACACTACAAGGGTCGCGTCTTGACGCTAGAAAAAGTTGAGGATTGTCCTCAGGATCTTGCCGAACTGGTGACAACACTAGGTGAAACGGTGGTGCAGGACCTCCGTTTAGTGGCTAAGGATGTATCCGTCCGCGATCCGCGTAAAATTGTAGACTTCTACAACATTAAAGATCAACAATTGCTCCAAACCGAGTTCAATACGACGGATCAGGCGGTCCATACGGAAGAAGAAACAATTCTGCGCGAAATGCGCAACTTGCGCGACCGCTATCAGCGTATTGAAGACATTCCCGTTGAAGCCATTGTGCAGCGAGGCTATTCGCGAATTTACAATGGTAAGGGTTACGTGCTCTTTAAGCGGCTAACCACCGGTGATGGTGCCGTCGTTTTTCGTAATTATTAACGAGCGGCTGTCGCCGGGCGTAAGGTGATTTTGATAACGTCATTGTCGAATTGGTAATCGCCTACCTGTTCGCCCTTGATGCCGAGGGCTGCGCAAAGGTGACTGGGCTTTTCGTACTGGATGGCGCCAATTTGGCCGCCAACAATCCGTACACAACTGTGATGTTCGCCAGCGGCCCGTAAAAAGAGCACGCCGTTCCCCCGAGCCGAGTACACATACACATCGACTGGATTATCAGTAAATAGTGGTTTGCCGCGCCGCACAAAATCAGC
>CAYTTW010000041.1:3877-6791 GCA_964441005.1 uncultured Candidatus Saccharibacteria bacterium
TGGGCATCTTGGGGCTTGGTTTCGAGTACTACCACTCGCTGGCCGTTAATTTCCAGCACTTTTCCAACCAAGTCAGCCGCAACGCTCACCACATCACGTTCAAAAAACTGGCGAGTTTGCTCAAGATTGCTGTCTGCGGCGGCAGGCTTACTGGCACGCTTGGCAAGTGGTTTTACTTCTTCAATGGTGGCCGCCGCGGCCACAGAACTGCGGCCCAAAAAGCGTTCGGCAAAGCGGTAGAGCGGGTCTTGTCGCCGCTCATCGAGCAGACGCTGGCGTTCATCAATCGCTTCCGGGTCCGTATCGGTCGTGCGTAAAAAGGCCAGCTGATCATCAATGGCCTGGCGTTCAGGCACATCAGTGATGCCTGCGCGTCCTAAATGCTCCATGACGTCGTGATGCACCGACGGGTGCCGGCCAAAACCTTTCAGTATGCCAACACTCGAGTCGCGAACTGTACGTAGCAAGTCAGCCGTTAGTTCGCTCGGATCATGAGCTAACTGGTCTTCAGTTTCCTCTAATTTAACTTGGCGACGAATAAGCTCATCGAGAGATTGAGGCACATCATTCATAGCAGAATTAAATCACCCAATTCCTTTAACGTCAATAACATTAGATTAATAAAAATAATGCTTGCGTATAATGCAACAATGTGCTATAGTTTATTCGTAATTAAGGGAGTGGGCACGCCCTCGCGCGTGTCTTTTATTGCCACAATGTCACAGCAACCCGGTCCACAACCCAACTTTGAACCAATGCCTCGGCCACTCGTGATCGAGCCCGATGAGCTCGTTGAGTCTGTCTTCCCTATTCCGGGTACGACCGACCAGCCCGATATGGCTTCAGTGCACCTGATGGAAAATTACCTCATCGAACGGTTTTTGCCAGAACCCGGTCCACGCTACCGCGTGGTGATGAGCGAAACTGGCCATACGCGGCCGGCAATTGTGCGTGTCCCCGACGGAACCAAAGAAGTGAGCCGGTGGCGCAAGACAGCCGAGTGGTTGGTCAGCCCCCAAGTTTCGGCGGCTGTGGTCGCTGGTTCTTTACTGCTGGCCAATTCAGTGGCGATTGCTGATACCTACTCTAATGTCGTGAATGATGTTGGTCACAATATCTACCGAGTCTTCTACCCGGTACATGACCGAACGGTGCGCGTACCACATACTGTTACGGTACCCGGCCGCGTCGAGGAAATTAGTGTCACAGCCAGTTCCGGTAATAAAGTTGGCGCGGCTGATGTTGATCAGGCAGCTATTAGTACTTTTGTCGATCAAGTTAAGGGCTCTATTACTCGCGGCGGCAAAGTTATCAACTACCGTATTGTTAGCAATGGTTCCGATGAGTGGGGTGGCGATGCTTCGATTGGCGTTGCCAGTCAACCGGGCACCGAAAACGATTTGCTGGAGGCGCAGCGCGCCGAAACGGTGGATACGGCTTTGCAGCGCGAAGGTCTATTGCCAGGCACACCGACAACTGAAAAACACGAGCACGTTATTAGCCAAGACGACAAAGCTAGTCTATTGAAATTAGCTCAGTCCCATGGCTTTGATACGATTACCGCGGCCATTCATGCAGTGGACGAAGGTCGCCCGGTGGATGCTGACCTTGCCCAACAGCTTAAAGACCACTTTACCAGCCCAGAAAACCGCGGTACGCAAATTACGGCGCAGGTTGAAATGCCCGGCGAATCACACACCGAAACGACGATCACGACCGAGCATATACCTGGCCACGATAACCCACCCAAGCACCGTAAAGCTCGTTGGATTCCGGCTTTTATTCCCCTGCCGCCAATTCGCCGTCGCGAGCACGTGACGGAGACGAAGCAGAAAAAGCGTTGGGCGTTTGTGCCGCGGCATCCCATTATGACGCCAGAGCTGATTCGCGAGGATCAGACACACGTATGGGTACGCGTTCGTCCTGAAGCCCTCAATAATGACGGTACGCTTGTGGAGCGGCCATGGGCTTGGACTCGTAAATTTGAAGACCTTAACCGCGATGGCCGAATTGCCGATATACTGCGCGCTGACTACCAAGACAATGAGGGTAAACCTCAGAACCTGACCATAATGTTTGTTGATAAAAGTCCAGCCGACGAAACGATAGAGGCGTTTGAGCGATTACTCAAGCTCTTCCCGGCGATGCAAGACGGTAAGCTTGGCAAACGTATTTCGGGCATCTTTGTCTACGACACTGCCAACACCGGTACTGAACATGGTGACCCCAAGCGGATTGCGCTCGGTATTGATAAGCAGCAAGGTTCTGGTACGCTTGGTACCTTCACACCGCTTATGGAGCTGGTGGAGCTACACATGATGGACTCCTGGGATCCCGAAGCACTTCAGGCGCTGTTTGAAGATTTCTACACTAGCCCGGTGGTAACAATGTCACACGAAGTTGGTGGTCATGGTAATGATATTCGCGATCAAAAACTGCGTTTGCGCCCGGTACGCGTCCGTGGCATCCCCAATGCCCACGTGATTCAGGGCGATACGTGGACGGAGCGGGCTCGTCCACTTGATGCCGTGCTGCGCCGCCTTCCTCGCCCACTCTCTCGTTTTGCGCGCTTCTTCCAGCCCGCTAATACCGAGCCAGTTATGTACGACATTACCTACCAATCTGTTGACAACCATGGCAACACCGTGACGCACGCCGCGCGGGTCGATCAAAACGATGACCGCTTGTCACACGCTCAATCAGCTACTATTGTTGATTACCGTCACTCTCAGTACGCTGGGCAAGATACGCTGGAGCACTTTGCCGAAATTGCAGGCGTTACCGTTCCTGGTGTGCTCGTACCTTTCCAAGAAGCAAATACGGCTACCGAGATGTTAACTACCGATGACGGGCAAACTGCTGAATACACCCAAGGATACCGACCTGACGTCCGTGCGCAGCGGTTATTTACCGA
>CAYTTW010000042.1:0-6744 GCA_964441005.1 uncultured Candidatus Saccharibacteria bacterium
GTCTTTCAGCTGCCGTATGCTCTGGATCAAGCGGCCGCCACTTTTTGGGATAACGTCTATCGTAATGGTCTGAGCGAGTTCATGTACCAGAACGAAATTTCGGTAGAACGACTAGCAAAATTCCCCGTTACCGCCGCAACCAGTACCTCGCCCCAGACTATCCACACCGAACCGTCGGCGCTACTCGGCATTGGTGGTGGCAAAGACTCGGCCGTGGCCGGAGAAGTTTTGAAAGCCCTAGAAGTACCAGTGACGGGCTTTGTGGTCGGCACCGGTGATCACTTCGGGCAAGCCCTGAGCGTGGCTAAACAGATGCAGATTGAAGCCCTTGGCGTGGAGAGACAGCTCGATCCCCATCTGTTAGAGCTCAACCAGGAGCCCGGCGCCCTTAATGGCCATGTGCCTATCTCCACCGTTTTTGCGTTAACGGGAGTACTCCTGGCGATGATCACCAAATCGCGCTACGTGGTGGTAGCCAACGAAGCCAGCGCCAGTATTCCAAATCTGCAGTGGCAAGGTCTCGAGGTCAACCACCAGTGGAGTAAATCTTTTACTTTTGAACTAGCTTTCCAGGATTATGTGCGGCGCTATCTAGCAACGGATATTACCTATTTTTCAGCCATTCGACCGCTGAGCTCAGTAGCCATTTGTAAGTTGTTTGCTGGCTACCCTCAGTACTTTGATGTCTTTACTAGCGACAATTCGGTCTTTCGGATCGATCCCTCGCGTCGAGCCAATAACCGCTGGAGTAGTGACAGCCCAAAGAGCTTGAGTAGCTTTATTATGTTGGCACCGTGGATAGGAGAGTCTAAATTGCTAGAGATATTCAGCCAAGACTTTTTAGATAAGCCGAAGCTGCAACCGTTGTTTGTAGCACTCACAGGACACGAGGGGCACCGGCCACTGGACTGCGTGGGAACGGCGGAGGAAATCAATCTCAGCCTGAATCTAGTTGAAAACCAAGGTAAGTTTAAAGACAGCACTCTAGTGAAGACTGCACGCGAACTGCAGATCATCCAGCCCGGTGACTGGCAAGCGTCACTGCACAAAGCTCTTCTCCCCCTGCCCGACGAGGCCTTTCCACCGGAACTACGCAATAAGCTGCATAGCTTCTACCAACAACACTTGGAGCACTCATGACCTGGAACCTACCGGCCTTTCAAGATAAGGAGGTGGTGTTTATTGGCCGCGGGCGGGAAGGGCAGAGCTTTGAGAAGTTTATCAACGAGCACGGCCATATCAAATCCTTCCGCTTTGTCGACCAACAGGATGACCCGCAGTATTTAGACAAGCTGAAAGATCTCGACCTCAACCAGACAGTGGTCGTTAAAACGGCCGGGTGTCCTGGCTACTTAGTACCTGTGCCCTATACGACCCCCACCAATGTTTTTTTTGAGCTAATCTCGCAAACTCAGGCCATGACCATTGGCATCACGGCCACGAAAGGGAAGAGCACCGTTGCTTCCCTCCTTGCCCACCTGCTTATATCATCCGGCAAGAAGGCAATTCTCTGCGGCAACATCGGCTTACCCATGATTGACTATCTTGATCAGGCCGCGGACGACGCTATCTTTGTGATTGAGCTGGGCGCCTACCAAACGGCTGATTTGACCCGCAGTCCACACATTTGTCTGATTACCAACCTGTATAACGATCACGTGCCCTATTTCAATAATTCGCTCGAGACTTACTGGGAAGCCAAGCATAACCTCATTGCTCACGCGGCGTCCGATGACTATTTTGTCTATAACCCCGCTTTTCCTAAACTCCAGCAGTGGGCCCAAATGGCGGCGTGTCAGACTCTGGCGATTGATCTGAATGCGCCAATTGATATTTCTAAAAGTAAGCTTTTTGGCCAGCATAATGAATTCAATGCTCGGGCGGCCCGTACCGCTGCGCGCCTCCTGGACGTCACCGATGAGCAAGCGCAAACGGCCATTGACACCTTTCCCGGCGTGCCGCATCGACTGGAGATTGTTGGCACTGTCAACGGACGCACCTATGTAGACGATGCCATTGGCACACAACCAGAAGCGACCATAGAAGGGTTAAAGGCAGTCACAGAACACGTTGGCCCAGTCGGCTGCATCCTACTCGGCGGGGAAGACCGGCACTATGAATTTGGCGAATTAGTTAACACGTTAAGTAAATTACAGGTGCCTAACCTCGTGCTGTTTCCAGATACGGGACAGCAAATCAAAGATACTTTACCTGTTAACTATTCTCCGCATATTTTAGAGACAAAAGACATGAACGAGGCAGTCAGTTGGGCGGCTGAACACGCCCCTACCGGCTCAGTTGTACTGCTCAGCACGGCGTCACCGAGCTACACGCTTTGGAAAGATTTTGAGGCCAAGGGCGAGGCCTTCCAGCAGGCCATCAAGCAGCTGGGGTAGTCCCCTGCTCTGCCACTCTTTGAGCAGCGTGGATGACGTTCTCAAACAAGGCGCAAACCGTGAGCGGTCCGACCCCACCTTTGGTGGGCGTAATGGTGAGGTCGTCTCGCTGATACACGTCTTCGGCCAAGTCCCCCACTGTCTTGCCCGACTCGCTGGCCACGCCAGCATCGACGACCACTGCCCCGTCTTTGATCATGTCTGCGTATAAGATAGCCGGGCTACCGGTAGCGGTGATTACCACATCAGCATCCTTGGTGTGCTGACCGAGCTCCATGGCTCCCCTATCGATAACTTCGACGTCCTGGCCAGAGCTGCGCAGCATTTTTTCTAGCGGTGCACCAACCAGCTTGCCGCGGCCAATGAGCAGAATGTGTTTTCCGGCTAGGTCGACGTTGTAGCCGCTCAGCAACCACAGAATGGCCATTGGTGTCGCCGGATCAAACTTGGCATCTTGGCCCAGGGCGTCGACGTCTTTCTCGGGCGCTACCAAATTAACAATTTCATCTGTTTTATCAGGATCAATCAGTGGCAATTGCACAATTATGCCGTGAATGCTTTGATCATGGTTTAGCTGCTGGAGTAGCGTAGGCACTTCTTTTTGGTCAACAAAATGGATATCCACGTCAATCAAAATATCGGCACCGTACTTTTGCTTCAGCTTCACGTACGTATTGATGACGGGGTCGTCTTTGGTCTGAACAATAGCTAGTTTTGGAAAAACATGATGAGCCTGCCGCAGGGCGCGCACTTGCTTGGCCTGCCGTTCCTTGATGAATTCCGCCAGTTCTCGCCCATTCAATAATTTCATACCAGAACATTGTAGCGTACCTTGCGAAAACAGAGGTAATTTGTTAAAGTTTGCTCTGCTGCACAGCCCAAGGCCATGACTAGGGCGCGTGCTCCGATGAGGGCCAGTAGCTCAGCTGGTTAGAGCACCTGCCTCTTAAGCAGGGTGTCGAGGGTTCAAGTCCCTCCTGGCCCTCCATAACCTTATGGGTTATGCCCTCCTAGCATGAAGCCCTTTTATTAAGCCACTACGCCTTGTAAAATTTTATTTTTATGTTAATATAATTGACTGTATTATGAGTAGCTCATCTTTCCCCGAAGCCCAAGCAGAAGTACCTGAATTTCCCCTGGGAGAGGATCTAGTGGCGTTACCTGGCGGTTATTATTACGAAGAGCATGAATACGTTCGACTACCTGAAGGTTACTCGGGTTTTAACCGAATTTTTGACGAAGACCGTCGTAAGCGATTACAACAAGTGATATTAAGAGCAGCTGAACAATTAGGCTTAGCTCCAGATGAAATTTTCCTGGCTGGCTTTAAAGGTCCACAGCTAACAGAAGATGTTGACCGAATGAAGTTAGATGACCCCAACATAGGTGCAGGGTTATCAACAGATAACTTAATAGAACAGCATAGACCTGAGCCTGATAGTTTTGATGATAGAATTCAAGCTATTGCAAAAAGAATGTTAAGCCTGGAAGAGACAGGAGAACTTGATGATACAACACGCCAAAGATATCTGGCAAAAATTGTCCTGCTTAGGCAAGAAAAAGCTGAGCGGACACCAAGTATAGAAACCGGCTTGGAGGGCGGTTGGCCGGTTTACTACTTTACAACCATTGACGGAGTACTGGACACGGAGCCAGAAGATAACCCATTAGCTTACTCGGTTGATGACAAAGGCAGAGGTCAAGTCGGTGTATATGACCGCAAATTTTTAGAAGAAAACGGCTACCGATCTGGTCACTTATCAGAACTATCGATGCGTTATGATAACCAAGAAGTTGTCGCAGCTACTAACGAAGTAGTTAAAAGTTCCCTAAGAGGAATTGTAACGTTTAACGTCACACTCCCACAGCTACATTAGAACAGGGGTCAGAGGGCACTAATCAAAAATCAGGAGCAGAGGATGGCTGCAGTAGTATCTACGATGGTTCCTCAAAAAGCGTTTATGTGTAAAATGTCTCTTTGCTTGGCATGGTAATCAACCATAATCATGTTATAATATAATTCAGATGTTGACTTCTCCACTTCCCAGCTCATCCCAGCGCTTACCCTCTATTGTCACTGCCGGAGGTTGGGCCCGTAGTGGTAAGGGTACGAGCATGACACACCTCAAGAGCTCGCTAGAATTAGCTAGTAAGCGTGTGGAATTGATTGATCAGGGGATAAAGTTCAGAGCCATGGGAGCGGTTGCGACCGGAGCTCGGCAACCACTGGATAGTCCTGCACTGCTAGATGATTTTATACGCTCCCCGAAAGCCCAGGAGGCTACGCTCGCCGTGCTCGATGAGGTAGAACAAATGGATGCGGCTACAAGAAAAGCCCGCCTATTTACACCAGAAATTTCTAAGGCGAGCGGAAGGGTTGGAAGGGTACCAAGTGCACATGCCATCGCCGCGAAACTACTGCGAAGCCAGGTTCAAACTGCGGTTGAGACTGAGGCCGATGTAATTATTATTGACGGTCGCTCAATGGAAGACTATGCCCATCAATTCACCAAAGAAGGGTTGGCCAAGTTTGTTATCGGCTGGTTTTTCAAATGTGACCCCGCGATTGCTGCTCGTCGGAGCTTGGGACTGTTTGATGAGGTTGATGCTATGGAACCCAGTGACTGGTTGCGATTGCTCAGGGAAACAATGAACATAAGTGATCGTAACCGGTCTGATATCTTGCGCAATGTCGATCCTTTACACGAACCTATGCATGCCTACCATCTCGATCTGCTTGCCTATTCGTCGCCTGATCGTGAATATACGCCGTATAAAATAAGCCACGACATCTTGCACCGTCACGGCCTAGCAGTCGTAGACACGTCCTACACCAATTCAATTGAAGAAATGACTGGCCCCGTGACAGAACTCTCCAGCTTTGCGCTTATGTGGCGCGGGACTCTCTCGCACCAAGATGTAGGCATACAAACCGTAACCGGTTAGAGTGCTGGATTTCGTTCAAGCATTTGCTACACTGCAAGCAATTATGGACACTACAAAGCCACGAACCTCAGTCATCCACCGCGCAAAAAGCGTGAAGATTGTTGATTCGATGGCCTACGTGGTGGGCGTTGGCGGCAATGTGGCCGTCATTCCTCAGATTATTAAAGCCTGGCAAAGCAATGCTCCCGGCCTTGCCGTATTGACGTGGATGCTGTTTGTGGGTATTGGCGGCATCTGGCTAGTTTATGCCATCCAACATAACCAAAAACCCCTCATAGTTGCCCAAACGGTTGGTATCGCCTGCAACTTGGCGGTGGTGGCCGGTTGGCTGGTCAATAACTGGTTACATTAACGTCGCTTGTGAACCTCGAACCTGAAGCTAATACCACCTTCGGTAAGCGCCTCGCTGAGACTGACGAGTTCAAGCTGGTGAGCGTAGTATGGAAAGAACTTGGTGCAGTGAAAATCACCTTGTAGCTGGGTGAGATAGAGTTCATCGGCCAGATCAATAGTACTTTGAAACAGAGCGGCGCCACCGAGATTCCAGATATCACCATTGAATTGCTGCAGAAACTGGCGGGCGTCAGTAACTGGCTCAAAGCCTTCTCGCAGTTTTTTATTGCGGTGGGTGGCGATGTAATTAACACCCCCCGGATAGGGCTTGCTGAGTTCGGTATAGAAACCATACCCGAGCAATACTGGGTAGCCCCGTATTTTCTCGTGGTAGTAGGCAATGTCACTCGGGATTCTGCCTTGCCACGGAATGCCGTGGTCATCGGCAATGCCGCGTTTGCTATCGAGGGCGGCCATACAGCGAATCACACCAAGCCCTCGGCCTGACGAACTTGATTGAGCAAATAAAACGAGCCAGTAATTATAAGCATAGGTTGTTTCGATTCTAACAGCTTTTGGTAAGCGGCGTGGTGATCGACAATAGCCTGCACGTGACCACCGCGGCTCGCAATATAGTCAGCAAGCTCCTGAGGATCCATCGATATCACCGGCAGTTCCTGGCTAGTCTCAAAGGTGGTGGTAATTATTTCGGCGGCGATCGGCAACAAAGCATCGGCGGCTGGCTGATAATCTTTATCGCTCTTGAGACTCAGCAGGATGGCGGCTTTTTGGTTCGGGTATTTGGCCTGGAAGCTTTTGACAAACATGGCCATCTTTTGACGATTGTGGGCACCATCCATGAGTAGCGTATGCCCATCAAGCTGGCGTTGATCCATGCGGGCCGGGATCTGCAAGGTTTGTGTGCGCCACAGGGCTGCGTCGCTGGGTAGCGCAAAGCTTGCTGCAGCCTGCACCTGACGAAAAGTAAAGTGAGCCAGCAGCCAATTGCGCTGTTGGTAGAGCGGTAAGTTTGGATCGAGAAGCTGATGATAGTGGTCGTGCTCAGTGG
>CAYTTW010000043.1:0-6682 GCA_964441005.1 uncultured Candidatus Saccharibacteria bacterium
GACTCCGCCACTCATCCCAACAAACACAACCTTACGCATCACATTACTCTAACAATGTATTGACGCTTCGAAAAGTTAGTGGTTATTGTCATCTTGTCGCTCAAAGCGACGACGCAGGATGTAGAGCTCATGACGCTTGCCCAACCAAAACGCCGAGAGCACCAGCGGTATCATCAGGGCTGCTAACCACCAAAGCACTTTGACTTTAATGATCACAGTGTTGCTCTTATTGCTCGCTTGACTCAAGGGTCCATTGCCAATGCCCACCAGCTGTAGGAAAGCCGTCGCTCCATTTTTATCGGTGGCCTTGACGATAATGTTGTAGACTCCGGGAGCTTTATAGACGTGTGTAATATCAAACGCGCCTGGGTAGGCACGACTGATCAGATCCGCCGACGTCCCATCGCCCCAGTCGACACTGATAGCGTACGGACCCTCACCACCACTCAAAATAATTGGCCAGGTCAGGGTGTCCCCCGGGTTGACCCCGCGCTTTGCGTAATTACTAGATAAACTAATCCGCGGGCCAGCAGCAGCGACTCTGGGTTCATTAAAGGTCACTGTCACAACGTTCGAATCTGGTCCGGGCTGGTCAAGATCGTCATAGACACGCGCGACCAGATCGTTGGTGCCCGTGTAGAGGTCCGTCACAATGCTATAGCTGCCGTTGACACACTGCGTCGACCCACTAAAGGTATTGTTTTTGAATAGCTTAACAAGTAGCCCGCTCGGGCAGAGACCGCTAACCGTAATAGGGAGGGTCGTAAAGGATTGTCCGGTAACTGGCACGGTAATGGTCGCTCCAAACTTGGGCGGCGGAGCACTGATGGTGCCTTCGATACCGACCGAGCCGGATTCATTGGTGACGGCCTGCCCATGCGGTAACCACAACGTATTCAGACTCAGCACTGTCGCCAGAAAGAGGAGACCACCCAGGAGCCAGCTTTTGAATTTTAGTCTGTGCATTTTAAGAGTAGTTTACGCTAATGCTAGTTGAAAGACACCCAAAACACAATGAGTTCACGGTGTTAGCGGCGTCGTGAGCGGCGGGTGGCTTTAAAGTAGCGTCGATAAGCCAACCACAGGCCAATAACCAGCAAGGCCAAAATAACCAGCAGTATGATGATCGTCCAGCTTGGGAGATACCAGAAGGTGGCTTTGCCAATAAGTACATCGGACCCGTGACCATAGGCAATGTTCGCTAAAGCGGTATAGCGCCCCGGTAGCGACAGGTGTTTGATGCCATCTTTAAAGACCCGTGTACTGCCGGGCAAGACATTGGACCGCGGGGTGTTGTTGTTGACCTCATAGCTCAGTACTTGTGTGCCAAACATATTACGCACCGTTATCTTGCCAAACGGCTTGGCAAAACTATTGCCCAGATTTTTAACTTGTATCCCTATATCGGTTGGTGGTTTGAGGAAAAAACTACTAGCTTTGGTGCCGCTGTACACTTTTACGGCTTGCAGCTCGACTTTTTCAGTAATATTACCGGGTACCTCCACGAGGACAATCGTGCCGACGCTGGCCGAAAGGGCCACCACGTCATTCCCGGCCCCATTAGCGCTGTTGGCTGGCACCGCCTGATAACGGATAATGCCGAAGTAGCCACCGGCCGGAATGTTAGCTGGCATTTGGACAAGCAGAGTGACCTTCTTCTGTTCGCCTTTGGCGAGGGGCACATCGTCGAGATTGAGAATGTAATCACGCAGACTATTGGGACTCTTAATATTGGTATCAACAATAACCTTTGGATCACCGGTGGCGTTATCTGATTCGAAATCATTCACTACGGGCTTGGCGATAATATCCCCACTGGTGACATTTTTAAGATTAATGTCAATTTTATCCCCTTGACCAGGCTTGAGCGAAAACTCCACCCGCGTCGGTGAAATGCTCAGGCCGCTGGTCGTGGGTGCTTGTTGCGCCGAGGCGGGCGCCAGGCCGCACATGAGCAGTAAACTTACAGCTAACAGGACTCGTTTAATAGACATACTTATCTGGCGATTAAGTTTTGCTTTCAATATGCGTAAGTATAGCAAAGCCCCTGTGATCTGACTACTTTAGTGGCTTTTTGGCAAGCTTAACTGCAAACCGTCAAAACTAGTAGGTTGGCGTGGCAAGAAAATCAGCTTGAGCGGTGTATGAACCAGTCGGCGTAATAATGCTTGGCGTGGCGGCAAACTTTAAAATCAGGGCTTCGTCGTCGACGGCACTGGTTGTGCTGCCACTGGAAGTGGCAATTTGATCGGCGGTACCAGTTTCGTCCCAAGCATAACCGGCGTTAGTGGTACCAGCCACCGCGCCTGAATCGGTGGGATAGGTATTGGCCCCGGTGCCATCGTACTGGGCATCGCGCACCAAATTGTAGGCCCCAGTACTAAACGTACAGGTGTACGAGGTGGTGGAACCGCAATTAACGGCCGCTATCGTCATACCAAACGCTTCGGTAGCGTTCGTAAAGGTGCCTTGAGTCGTACCTTTGGCGTCGATACACTGGTCGGTATTACCGGCGCCAGCTAGGCAGGTAGCCCCCGAGACCCGCAGGGTACCAGCATGGTTGGTACCGGATTGTTGGACCGCTTTGTAGGAAACGGTGGCGCCTCCTGCCGCGTTGGTTCTGAGCATGGCGATGCCATTTTTGCTATCACCACCATTGGTACTGACGGGGGTTATTTCGACGTTGCCGGAATCGAGCGCCCCTAAGTTAACTGACGTCCCGGAAATGTTGGCACAAGTCGCGCCCGGATTGGTCGTGGCGTCATTGACGCTCGTCGAGCCGACACAGAAAGTTAAGACCTCGGCCACGGTTGCACTAACCGTAATCGTTTGGGCAGTTGATGACGCCACCGTGCCTTGATCAACAATGCTTCCCGCCGTCCAGGTATTGGTGGTGTAGGTAGTGATACGCACAAACCACGTCGTGTTGGCGGTGTTGGGGTTGGTGGCAGAGTTGATCACAATGGTTTTGCTCACGGTCGTATTCTCGCTGGTCGCATCGGTACGCTTGAGACACAATACACTGTTACTAGCCGTACAGTCGTTGCCCCCGACGGCGTCCTTGGCAAAGTTAACACCCCCCGACCAACCCGATTGCGAGCCGTAGGTGGCGCTGGCAAGCACATTGGTGGCCGGTGCACTACAGGAGTTAATGGCACTTGTACAGGCTTGCAGCTGAATACCTTGCACTTGACCAGGATTGGCTAACTTAAAGGTAAAGGTCCAGGTCGCCGAAGCACTGGCCGCACCGGTGGAGATGGTCAAGGAGCGGGAGGAGAGCACGCCAGCCGCATAGGTTTTATTGGGCAACAGTAAAGAACTTAGCCCAGCACCTACGAGTATCGTAATCTGCGCGATATAAAATAAGCGTCGAAATGTCTTCTTACCAGCTGGTACGACCGTGTGCATACCTCTCCAAACCGGCTATGTATTTTCTATCAGTCTATTGGAAAATTATAGGGAAGATGATAATGCTTGTAAAGGTTTGTTCAGAACTGGGCGGTGGCCAGATAAGTTATGGTTGTCCCGTAACGCCCGGGTTCCTGTGATTTACTGACATTGATCAGGTAGGTGACGGTCATACGGGTAAATTCGGTGGGGATGGGTGAGGACGCCACGGCCGCGCCCGGTTCATAAGCGTAGCGGTTAGTCTGATCGTAATTACCGGTTGGTGCGGTAGTGCCACCACTTGGCTCGCTGCCAAAGGCTGGGTCGGTATTTTGGCGTAAATTAATGCCAAACTGGCTGGTGCCGGGGGCACTGGCTGTCGGCGATGACAACGGCGGGATAATGTGATTACCCGAGAGTAAGGTTGAGCCGAGAGTATAGACAAAACAGCCAGCGGCGTCATTAGTCGAAACGGCAAACTGAGTCGTGGCCGCCTTCGCCTTGGTACTGCTAAGCTCACCGACATCGGTAATAAAGCCGTTTGTGCTGGCACAGTTTTGCTCAACCGTAATGCCAACGCAAAAGCTAAGATATGGTGCAATGTAAGCTCCGACACTAAATATATCGTTGGTCGCAAAGGCGACACTGCCTTGATCGGTGGCCGGGCCGCTGGCATCCGTCGTAGCATAGGTTGCTAGACGCACAAAACTGGTTTCCTTAGCAGTTGAAGGATTCGTAATGTTATCAAAACGGTACTGGCTTGCCACGGCCACGGCTGGCAAGCTCGGACGCGTTAGTATTAGAGTGGTGGCTGTACTGTTACCCGTATCAATGCTAAACCCAATGTTACCACTTTGGGAGCCAAGGCTGGCGCTGGAAAGTGAAAGACCAGCTGGCGCATTGCAGCTATCCGTCAGAATTGGTGAATTGGTGCAGTATTCAAATCGTATCGATCCCACCGACGAGGTGGACCCAAACGTCACATTAAAGGTGTGACTGGCGACTGCCGAAGGTGTGCTGGCACTCAACACCGCCGAACGATTAGTCAATTCCAACGCCCCCACGCCACCACGAAACCACAGCGGGGTAGCCAGTAAGACTACTACTTGCAGCAGGTAGATGGCGCGGTAGACAAGATGAAAGTGGCGGGTCATGCTACCCTCACTGATCTTAGTAGGTCGGCGTGGCAATAAAATCAGCTTGAGCGGTGTATGAACCAGTCGGCGTAATAATGCTTGGCGTTGCCGCAAACTTGAGTATCAGGGCTTCATCATCCACCGCAGCAGTCGTGCTCCCGCTAGAGGTGGCAATCTGGGCCGCCGTACCGGTCTCATCCCAGGCGTAACCGGCGTTAGTAGTACCCGCCACGGCGCCTGAATCAGTCGGGTAGGTGTTGGCACCCGTGCCATCATAATTGGCATCACGAGTCAGGTTGTACGCACCAGTACTAAACGTACAGGTGTACGAGGTGGTGGAACCACAGTTAACCGCGGCAATGGTCATACCAAAGGATTCAGTGGCGTTGGTGAGGGTGCCTTGGGTAGTACCTTTAGCATCGATGCACTGATCGGTGTTTGAAGCCCCGGCAGTACAAGTAGCACCAGACACCCGCAGGGTGCCCTGGTGGTTGGTGCCGGCTTGTTGGACCGCTTTGTAGGAAACAGTCGCGCCGTTGGGCGCATTGGTTCTGAGCATGGCGATACCATTTTTACTGTCACCACCATTGGTACTGACGGGGGTTATTTCGACGTTGCCGGAATCCAAAGCACCGAGGTTGACAGAGGTGCCGGAAATGTTGGCACAAGTCGCGCCCGGATTGGTCGTGGCATCATTGACGCTCGTCGAGCCGACACAGAAGGCTAAGACCTCCGCCACCGTGGCATTGACAGTCAGGGTCTGGGCCGTGGAAGCGGCCACCGTGCCTTGGTCAACAATGCTAACGGCCGTCCAGGTGCTCGTCGTATAGGTGGTAATACGCACAAACCAGGTGGTGTTGGCGGTGTTGGGGTTGGTGGCAGAGTTGATCACAATGGTTTTCGCCGTCGTATTGTTTTCTGCCGTGGCATCGGTCCGTTTTAAACATAGTACCCCAGTACCAGCCGTACAGTCGTTAGCACCAGAAGCGTCTTTGGCAAAGTTGACTGCACCTGCCCAGCCCGTTTGCGAGCCATAGGAAGCACTCCCAAAAACGCTCGTCGATGGGGCGGTACAGGAGTTAATAGCCGTGGTACAAGCTTGCAACTGAATACCTTGCACCGTATTACCGTTAGTGCCGAGCTTAAAGCCAAATGTCCAGGTCGCCGAGGCACTCGATACCGCCGTCGAAATAGTCAGGGAGCGAGTGGATAGTACGCCGGCGGCGTACGACGTGCCGAATAGAATCATTGGTGCCAGTCCGGCAGTCACCAAGATTAAAATCTGCAGACCGAGAATAATCCGCCGCAGATGTTGCTTTATAAATTCAACTTGCTTCGACATTAGAAAAAGCAATTATTATTTTTGATTTTCACTGGACTTAACCTTGGGCCTAAGTATAACCATTACCTAATCCGTTGTACAGAGTATTTTTGCCTTTTTCCACAGTTTGGCACATAACTTTGGCTAATAGGTAGCTACGACCACTAGATCGTGACTCATGACGTAGTGACCCGCATAGGTAATAGGACTAACGTTGGCAATGTACGAAATAGTGAAATCGGTGCGACCAATGCCTTTGGTGCCGGTTTGAGCAACAATATCACCTTTGTGATATTTAAATTGTGAGGCCGTATTGTACCCTGTGGCCGCCTGGCCATAAGCAAAGGTGCTATCTGGTTGTTTCACCGGATCGGCCCCCAGATCGCAGCCAGCGCCACAAAAGTTGGTGTTTTTGACGAGGTTGATGCCAAACTGTTCAGTTCCTGGTGAGGAGGCACCCGCACTGCTCATCGGGGCAAGCTGTTTGCCGCCTTCACTGGTTGGTGGGTCGCTGAGCGTTTGCACGGTGTAGCCACTATCAACATAGGCCCGGACGTAAAAGCTGGCCGTCCCGCTGGCGGTGCTAGCGGTACTCAAGTTGCCAAGCGGCACACTTGAGGTACTCACAACAAACTCTAAGAAAGGATCACTGGCCGTTAAGAACCCTCCTTCCGCTCCATAGTTGGCACTACTTGTACTGCCCACGCCAAGACTACCAACACTCTGCTGCGCTTTATAGCTTGCCGAGCTGGGATCGAGTGCGCCACCCGTACCGAATTGAGTTTCCTTTACCTGGTAATTGCTGGACGAAGATTGGGCTAGCAAATTTGCAGGCCAT
>CAYTTW010000044.1:0-6550 GCA_964441005.1 uncultured Candidatus Saccharibacteria bacterium
AACCAATGACAATTGTATTTTTCTGGGTAAGACCCTCCAATTTAACGGCGATGGTAGTTACCGAGTCTATACCGTTGTGGGGCGGCGTTTTACGCCAGCCACAGCCCTGACTTCACGTGATGTGCAAACCTACACCGAAGCAACACCGGAAATTGTTGCCACTAATCCTCGAAACCCGGGGGCCCCGAATGATCAGTTCGTTAATGAGACTATTGGCGACGAAATAACCGTTAGTAAGGTCTTTGTGTATGACACGACCACAGCCACGCCGCATTTACCAACGACTAACCTTGGCGCTATTGGTTTTATGAATAGCCTGGCCAACCAAACCTCAGGCAGTGACGATGCTCGAACCATTTTGGTGACAATCCCCGGCTCGGCTTTAAATGATCCGGTCAACACGGTTGCGGACAATGTTCATAACCTAACCGATGGCTCTATTGTGTCTCCAACCAGCAATGTGGTGATTTGTTTAAAAAGTCCAGACAGTACACAAATAGCCGCTGAGGTGATCTACGGCCAAGGTCAAGAACAACGGTTGTCGACGCAAACAGTATTCGGTGATTCCATTTTCTCTCTACCGTTAAATTTAAGTGCCACTCCCGGAGATACCTGTAAATCATGAAGAAGTTGCATACTCGTGGAGATACCATCGTGGAAGTCTTGATTTCAATTGCTATCGCTGGCTTTGCCTTGGGGGCAGCTTTTGCCTTGGCGCAACGCAGTTCGCTCATCGGTCGGAGTGCTCAAGAACGGGTCGAGGCCAGCAAACTAGCCGAAGGCCAGCTCGAAAAGTTGCGAACCGCCGCAATTGACCCGGCCATCAATGTCTTTGATACCTCTACTAACTACTGTCTTGATGATACGCTCGCCAAGAAACCTATTGCCAATATCCACGACTACACAGCCTACCCTGTAGCCTGCGTGAGTACGTTCTACCACGTTTCCATTAATTATGGTGGAAGTCCAACGGATCTCTTTACCATTACCGTGCTATGGGATGATGTTCGGGGTCAAGTTCAAGACTCGATTGTCTACTACTATAAGGTGCATCCCTGATGAAACGGCTACATAGAGCAAGTAGGGGGTTTACGATTCTGGAGCTCGTCATTGCCTCGATGACTTTCTCGACCATTTTACTTATTTGTACGGCCGGGGTGCTCTACATTGGCAAACTCTACTATAAAAGTATTACCCAGGCTCGCACCCAGGAAACGGCCCGCACCCTTGTGGAAGAAATTAGTCGTCCACTGCAATTCAACGGTGGGACACCAATTGCCTCACCCACGCAAGTCAAGAGTGGGGCAACGGTTGGCAGTTTGTGCGTAAACTATACGCGGTTTAGCTACGCACTTGACCAAGAACTCAGTGATGTTTCTGACACAGCAAACCATAAAATCAAACATGTACTGTGGCGCGATAGCCTAACGAATAAAAATAGTTGTCCGCCACTTGATCTAACACCTAATGTTCCGAGTGATATCAATACCTCTGCTGCCGGCCCAGCTCAAGAACTAATGGCCCCCAGCACGCGCATTTTGGTGTTAAATGCCAGTCAAGTAGGTGGTCCCACCTCGCCACTCTGGAAAGTGCGTATCCGGCTTATCTATGGTGATAATGATCTCCTTCAGTCAACAGCAATTCCAGCCGATAAACGGTCGTGTGTTGGTGGCAGTGGTGGTCAATTCTGCGGGGTCTCAGACCTCAGCACAATTGTTACCAAACGTATACAATAAGGTACAATGCTTATGAAGATGAAAACTCAAAAAAGTGTGATGACAAACCAACAAGGTTTTGCCGCCATTATTGTGGTTATTATTCTCATGACTATCTTGAGCCTGATTACACTAGCGTTTATTCAGCTCATGAACCGTGAATCACGACAGGCGCTGGATCGACAGCTCAGTACACAGGCTTACTATGCCGCCGAAGCTGGCGTCAACGATGCCATTAAGGCTGCCAGCACTGCGGCCTTTAGTGCGGCATATCCTACCGGCGCCAAAACTGATTGTACGAACAACGATGCCGTCTTTGGACCCCACCAACTTGGGGGTATTGCCTATAGCTGTCTACTGGTTAATAACAGCCCAACCGTCTTACAATACAGCCCCGTTGCCGTCGACAAAACGATAATTGTCCCCTTAACGACGGCGATTCCGGCCAGCAAGATCAAAATTAGCTGGCAAGACGTTGATAATGGAACTAGTTTTGCCGGCCCAGTACCCGCCTTAGCCTTTCCTACAACTGGCGTCTGGGGTGGAAAAACTGGCGTGCTTCGGATTGATCTAAGCCCCGTGACTAACTCAGGTACAGTTGGGCAACCTTTGGACCGTGATTCACTTATTAATTATAACTTGCCCCTATTCCTTTATCCGTCGCGCTGTCCTGTCGCCGGCAGCTGTGCTTCGGGGGCTGTCCCATATACGACTTCTCCGCCGGCTCCATCTTCAACCGATAAGGGCGCGATTATTGATGGTAAATGCGATACGGCTCATTCATCCTCGCAGCCCAAATATTGCAACGTGGAAATAACCTCCTTGCCCGGCGCTACTTCGTACTTTTTGCGCTTACATTCCGTCTATAAAAACTCGAGTGTCTCCATTACCGCTTACGATAGCTCCAGTAATCCTATGGGCATTAGTGGGGCCCAGATTGAAGTTGACTCCACGGGTCGAGCCATTGATCAAGTCAAGCGCATTAAAGTGAGCGTGCCGATTAATAATGGCTATGCCTTTCCGCAGTATGGTCTAGAGACATCGGATTCTATTTGTAAGCGGCTGTACGTTGCGCCTAATTATGCTAAAACAGACGTTGGAAATTGGACGACGGCGAGCGACCCTTGTAGCGGTCTCTAACTCTAGCTTGTTTTGTGGTGAAACTTTTCGTGAACAGCCTTGAGGTGTGGATCGGTGATGTGGGTGTAAATTTGGGTGGTGGCGACATTGCTGTGACCCAGCAAGGCTTGGACGCTGCGCAGATCAGCCCCATTCATCAGTAAATCGGTCGCAAAACTATGCCGCAGCGTGTGTGGGGAGACGTGCTTGGTGATGCCGGCCAGTAGGGCATAGCGGGCCACGAGTCGTTGGACGCTCCGCACCGTCAAACGGTAGTAATTGCCGCTGAGGTCGACATTTTTACGGCCCCCATAGCGGGTAAAGAGGGGACGAGAGGCATCAGTTCGCTTATCTAGATACTTCTGGAGCCAATTGGCCGCCTCAGGACTTATAAAAATGGGCCGATCTTTTTGGCCTTTACCACGGACCGTAAATTCGCGTCGCTTGAGGTTAATGTGGTCCTTATCGAGAGCGACAAGTTCGGAGACGCGCAAACCACTAGAGAACAACAATTCTAAGATGGCGCGGTCACGAAGGCCGGGCAGGGTAGCAGTGTCTGGTTGGGTTAGGAGTCGCTCGAGCTCATCGGGAGTCAAGAATGTCACCTGTTTGCGGGTGGTATGGGCCAGCTCTATCTTATCGGCTGATAGGGCTGGTGTGTCACGCTTGGCGCAAAATTTCAGAAAGCTACGCAGGGCAATCAAGTGGTAATTTTGGGTGGTTTTTTGCAGCTCATCAGAGATGTTGGTTCCTAGGCGGTTGAGCCATAGGCGCCACTTGCGGATCAGTTCGGGATCAATATCGCTAACGTTAATATCACCGGCAAAGTCAATCAGGCGGGTGAGGTAGTGATCATAGTTCTGAATGGTTTTTTGCGAACGATTTTGCTCAATCTCCAAGTATTCTAGAAAGTCGGTTTTGGCTTTGCTGAATAGCATAAGGGTATTGTAACATTGTGCGACACAACGTATTAGAGTTTTAGATTCACCCCTGATTTGGTACTATAAGCTAAACCGAGAAAGGATAGCATGGAACGAACCTTAATTATTTTGAAGCCAGATGCCTTAAAACGAGGTATTATTGGCGAAATCCTCATGCGTATTGAACGCGCAGGCCTCAAACTGGTGGGCATGAAAATGCTCCAGCCCGACTACGACCACTACTACCACCACTACGAAACGATTGGCAAAATGATTTCGCGTCGCGGCAAAGATGCCTTTGATGTCACGCTGGAATTTATGAATGACGGGCCGGTCATCGCCGTCGTACTAGAAGGAATTGAAGCGGTCGGCCAAGTGCGTAAAATGGTCGGCGCCACCGCCCCGAAGGAGGCCGCACCAGGCACTATTCGCGGCGACTACGCCCATATGGGCTTCGAACACGCCAACCAAGAGGGGATTGGCATTCCCAACCTCATTCACGCCTCAGGTGATGCTGAAGAAGCAAAGGCTGAAATTAGCCACTGGTTCAGCGACAGCGAGCTTTTTGAATACGAAACCGTCCACCAAACCTACACCCAAGCCCGCAAGAAGAAATAAACACATTCTGGTGTCCCCACCGCGAGTCGAACACGGATCTGCTCCTTAGGACGGAGTTATTCTATCCATTGAACTATGGGGACGAAACTGCCACAAGTATAACTTATCTCTGGATAAGAGGTAACAGGCAAATGATTATGCTTTATACTATTAGGATAAGCAATGGCCGAAAAATACTTCGAAGATCAATTTGATAATGAGGAAGTGCTCTATGTCTTTCGCAAGCACCCTGTAGTCATGCGCAAAGGCCTGGTTATTGCCGCCATAGGACTGCTCGCGGGGCCGCTCTATACCTTAATTTTGACTTATGTACGACCGAACAATCCGCCAAGCATGGGTTTTTTCTTTGGCAGTCTTGGGGCCAGTTTGCTGCTGTCAGCGATTCTTTTCTTCCCATCATGGATTGCTTGGTACTACAGCGTCTTTATTGTCACGGACCAGCGCTTGATACAGATTACCCAGCGCGGTATGTTCCACCGTAGTGTGGTGGATCTAGGTCTCAATCAAATTCAAATGGTGAATTACGAGATTGCGGGTCTGCAAGAAACGCTGCTAGGCTTTGGTACAATAATGATGCAAACTTACGTCGGAGATTTGGTGATACACGAAATCCACCACCCGGCACGGATCCAGAAGATATTACTCAATATTTTGCGTGAACAGGGGGTCGCCACCGACTCCTACCCACTCAAGAAAGACTCGGAGATCGATGAGGGATAAGATCAAGGCGCTAGTGCCTAAAAATTTGCCTAACCCGCTCAAAAAAGAGGAAGAGGCACCCTCGGAGAGTGCCCCACGGATTACCAATGAAACAGTCGCCGAGCACCGCGAAGAAGTGCTCTCCTCGGCCAGAAAATATATCTATCCTTTGCAGCACTCCAAGCGCCGCATTGTGATTGTCTCCACCAGCCTATTTATTGCCGTTTTCATTACTTTCATTAGTTATTGCTTGCTGGCTCTGTACCGCTTTCAAACAAGTTCCAGCTTTATTTACGGCGTGAGCCAGGTTGTGCCGTTCCCGATAGCCAAAGCTGGCCCAAGTTATGTCGCCTATGAAAATTACCTCTTTGAACTGCGTCATTACATTCATTACTATCAGACGCAACAGCATATTGATTTCACGACCGATTCTGGCAAACAGCAATTGGCCGATTTTAAAAAACGGGCGCTTAATAAGGTCATTGATGATGCCTACGTCAAACAATTGGCTCATGCGCATAAATTGAACGTGACAGACCAAGAGGCAAATAACCAAATTACGATTGTTCGCAACGAAAACCGTCTGGGAGCCAGTGATAAGGCGTTTGCAGATGTCTTGAAAGATTACTGGGGGTGGTCGGTCGACGATTTTAAACGAAGCTTGCGCACCCAACTGCTCAGTCAAAAAGTTGTTTCGGCGCTGGACACTGGTGCTCATACGCGCGCCAAAGCGGGCCTGGGCGAATTAAAAAATGGCCATGATTTTGGTGATATTGCCAAGCAGTTTTCAGAGGATGCAGGCACAAAGGGCAATGGAGGAGAGTATGGCTTTCTGATCGACCCCACCAACCGGGATGTTCCGCCACAAGTTGTTGAAGCCCTATATAAGCTCAAGCCAGGGGAATATTCGGATATTATTAACACTGGTGATGGCCTGGAGATTGTTAAAAATATAGAAACGCAGGGTGACAAAATTCGCGCAGCCCATATGGTGTTCAATTTTAAGCCGCTCAGCACGTACACTGACCCTTTAAAAGCTAAAGCCAAAGCGCATCAGTACATTACGCTGAAATAGTAAAGCAAAAGTTGCGTTTTACCTCTGTAACTGCTATGCTTTGCCTGTCTTTTTCGTCTTAATAGCAGTTTTGCAAACCAGGGAACCGTTTGTAAAACTGAGAGGAGAAGCATAGCCCCAAGCCGAAGCTTTTACTATTTTCAGGTAAGACGAGGCAAGGGCGTAGGCTTCGACGAAGAGGCCTAACATGCCTCCCTGTCACGGAGGAGATCGCCGGTTCGGTGAACGCAGCCGCGCAGGCAAAAAGTTGTTTACAACTTTTTGACGTGCAGCGAGGGAAGAGCCCGCTTTAGCGGGCGATATCCGGTCGAGCAGATAAATAGGGAATTAACATATTAGTTTGTTGGGTCTGTGGTGTAGAGGCCTAACATGCCTCCCTGTCACGGAGGAGATCGCCGGTTCGA
>CAYTTW010000045.1:0-6524 GCA_964441005.1 uncultured Candidatus Saccharibacteria bacterium
GGCATCCCCATTACGGCCGGGGCCATTGTTAAGGTCTTGCTTACGCATTCGGCTTTGAGTCAAATTAGTCATGATGGCACATTGTTTGTGGTGGGCGTTGTAACCGCTTTCGTGAGCGGACTGTTTGCCATCCGCTTTTTGCTGCGTTACCTGGCCAAGCATTCACTAGATATTTTTGCCTACTACCGCATCGCCCTCGGCGTTGTGGTACTCCTAGTCTTGCTTACAAAATAGATTCTACGATTTTGTGAGGCTATACAAAGGTTCAACCGAACCATCGGCCGGCACGTCTGGATAGCCTGTTAGTTGGTAATCATTCATTCGTTGGAAATTCGAGCCAACGCTATACGTAACTTCTTCAACGTTGCCTGATGAATGATTCAGGCGAATAAAACTCAGATCACCATCTGGCTGAATGAGCGGAACCACGTTGCCATCCGGTGAACCGGCTGGATACCCAGTAAGGGTATCGACTGAAACTGTTTTATAGCCACTGGCTGCACTGTATGCCACGAGCTCCACTTGACCTGAATAGTGGTTCAGCCGAATGAAACCGAGGTCACCACTACTTAGGTAGACCGGTACCACTGAGCCATCGGGGCTCACTGCCGGATAATTAGTCAGATCATATTCGTTCATCGTTTTGAAACCGCTCTCACGGCTATAAGTAACCACTTCAACATTCCCTGAATAGTGATTGAGACGCACAAAACTTAAATCACCGTCGGGCTGGTACAGGGGAACAACAGAACCATCAGTTGAAGTCGTAGGGTAACCGGTAAGGTCATACTCCATCAGCGTTTTGAAGCCACTCGATCGACTGTACGTCGCCACTTCTACATTATTTTCGTGATTGAGGCGAATAAAGCTTAAGTTGCCATCCGGCGTAAAACGTGCCACCACAGAATGATCAGTTGCCACTGCCGGGTAACCTGTTTGTGCATCGACGGCTAGCGTTTTAAAACCGCTGTCCTCGGTATAGCCCACAACTTCGCTCTGTCCTGAATAGTGATTCAGCCGAACAAAGTTAAGATTCACAGGGTAAACTGGCGGCCCAGTAGACTCTGGGGTTCCACCTGAAGGGTGTACTCCAAAATCAACAAACTGGCTGAAGCCTAAGGCTGCGGGCGTACCTGTTCGCATACCACCCATGCCCATACCGCTGTGATTATATTCCGATACTGTAATAGTTCCGTCGTCGTTCACCGATTCCACATAGGCAACATGCCCAGGGTTGCCAGGCTTTACTGCAGCATCTCCTGGCAGTGGCGTGCCGGAACGCTCATTAGCTGGTGCGTTGTAGTACCACTGCCCACCATTCCCAAGAGTTCTTGGTACTGTAACGCCAATAGTGCTTTCTTTCCAAGCAACGTAATCAGTACAGTTGCGATATGTGTAGCCACGTGAAGAATATTCCGAAGGGTCATCATAAGCCTCGGTATGTTTGGGACCCCAGTCGTAGTTAGCACACGAGCCACTAACGTTATAGGGTGAGTGTTCACACGGCATATCAACATCAGGATAGCCAAGTGTATCTGCATATGCCGCAACAGGATGAACGCCCTCCTCAATTGTTACTGTAGCAAATGAACCGCTCACAATCAGAAGCGCTGCCGTTGTTACTCTACCGAGTGTAACTCTGATGTTCCTAAATCGTTCCACAAGAGATATATTTGGTTGTTTGTCTTGCTGTGGTGAGAGTTCAGCAGCCACGTCTCGCTTCCTTGCTCCCACCCGGTTTGGTTATTAATTAATAAGCAATTGACTCCAAAATTTTCTTAGCCGTTTCATAGTCTGGATTATTTTTTAATTGGTCAGGAGATTCGGCTTGGTAAGCTTGTTCGGTTGGCAAAACACTTATACCCCTGAAGCTAGTTTTGATACCAGCATGGCTGGGTGAGGAAATATAGTAAGTACCATCTGGCTGCTGAAGAACAATCGCATTTCCCTGACCGTTGTCTAATTTATATGTAATCAACTTAAGATCAACCGGACCGATTTTGGAAATGTTAATACTGTCAGAATTTATAGTTTGCAGACAGTCAGAACATGTCCGATTTGGTTGTCCGCCATTGGCAACATCTTGTCCACTAAAGCTATCCATATTAATTATGAAATGCTCACTGGTAATCGTAATGTGTTCTACATTATCCTTTGAGCCAACAGAGGATGCATAACTCCAATTGGTTGGGTACTTGAAAGTAAAACCAGCACGTGAAGAAGTACTGGCACTCCAGCCTTGATAAGGATCTGTGGTATTGTTTTGCGTTGTTTGTGAAGAATTGCCAGTAGTTTGATTACTTGATGTTACATTAATAGACTTGTGTCTGTTCCGCCATAAATACCAGCCACCGCCGGCCAAAGCAATGAGGACAACGATGATAATTATGCCCGTCAGGACAGCGAAGCCTTGCTGACGCTGCTGTTTGTATGCTGACATACTACCCCCTCTCATTTTGCCGCTCGCTGGTGTGCAAGCTGCTACCCTCTATGTAATGCAAAGCCTAAATAACCATTTCCCAAACTGCAACCATAAGTATTACTTTTATGTGGATAGGCTGTGTAAAAACAAGCCTTTTAAAACTGTTCGGCAGTCTCAAAAAAATCGAATTGCTTAGAAGCCGCTCGTGCTTTTGGCTTAGACATTTCCGTTATATGCTAAGATCCAAATGATGAGTGGAGACTTAGCAGACATTTTCAAAGCCTACGACATTCGGGGTAAGGTTGGCAGCGAGTTGTCACCAGAACTCGTTAAAAAAGTTGCCCGAGCCTTTGCCGATTGGTTGCCCGAGCAAGGCGTGGTGGCCGTGGGCCACGACATGCGACCCGACTCGAAGCAACTCTCCGAAGCCTTTATGGATGGCTTACAAGCCCAAGGCTACAACGTCTGGGATATTGGACTGGTAACCAGCGACATGATTTATTTTGCCGTGGGCAAGTGGGATTTGGCCGGCGGTGCCGTGATTACGGCTAGCCATAATGCCGGTGATGAAAATGGTATTAAGCTCTACCGTGATAAAGTGACGCCCGTTGGGCTCGATACTGGCCTCGATGCTATCCGCGACGCCGCTTTGGCCAACACCATCAAACCTGCCGCTGCCCAGCGCGGTACGCGCCAGCCACGCAATATTACGGAAGATTGGGTCGCTCATTGCTTGAGTTTTATTACGCAGTTAAAGCCATTCCACATTGCAATAGACGCCGGTAACGGCATGGCTGGCGAGATTCTGCCGCATATTTTGCCCAAACTACCCTTAAAGGTTGAGGAAATGTACTTTGAATTAGACGGTACCTTTCCTAACCACGAAGCCAACCCGATGAAACCAGAGAACTTGAAGGACTTAGCCGATAAAGTTGTCTCAGAACACTTAGACTTTGGTATTGCTTTTGACGGTGACGGTGACCGTGCCGGCTTTGTAGACGACAAAGGCCGCCAGGTCCAAGGCACAGATTTTATTGCCCTGGTAGCCAAACTCTACTTACAAAAATATCCTGGCAGTGAAATTATCCATGAAGTCCGCAGTAGCCGAGCAACCCAAGAGCTGATCCGTGAGTGGGGTGGCACACCGTACCGCACTAAAGCCGGACGCGTTAACATTGGTGCCGTCATGCGCCAGCGGGGTGCGCCATTTGGCGGCGAAACCACCGGCCACCTATTTTTTAAAGAAAATTATGATGCCGATTCGGGCCTGATTGGTGCCCTAGCAGCGATGCAAGCCATTAGTGACAGTGGAAAAAAACTATCAGAGCTCGTTGATGAGTACCGTCGCTATCCGATGATTCCAGAACAGAATTTTGCAGTCAGCGATAAAGCAGCCGTGCTAGTTAAATTGAAAGAAGCTTTCAAAGATGGTAAGCAAGACGGACTCGACGGCTTGACGGTTAATTATCCCGACTACTGGTTTAATATGCGAGCCAGCAATACCGAACCGGTCATGCGTCTTAATGCCGAGGCTGCCACTCAAGTACAACTTGACGAATTAGTGGCCAAAATTACTTCCGTCATCAACTCCTAGGACTGCTATACTAAAACGCGTATGAAACTGTTAGTGACTGGCGGCGCGGGGTTTATTGGGTCTAACTTTGTGCACTATGTTTACCGCGAGCGGCCAGACTGGCATATCACAGTGCTCGATGCCCTGACTTACGCCGGTGATCGCCAAAATGTAGAGGACCTGAAAGACCGGGTTACCCTCCTGGAAGGCAATATTTGCGATGAAAATGTGGTTGATAAAGCCGTGGGCGAGGCCGACGCGGTGGTGCACTTTGCCGCCGAATCACACAACGACAATTCCCTGGCCCAACCCTGGCCGTTTGTAGAAACCAATGTGGTTGGCACCTTCCGCCTACTGGAAGCCGCCCGCAAACACAACAAGCGCTTTCACCATATCTCGACGGACGAAGTCTACGGCGACCTAGAGCTCGACGACCCCAACAAGTTTAGCGAGAGTACTGCCTACAACCCCTCGAGTCCTTACTCCAGCACCAAGGCCGGATCGGACATGCTGGTGCGGGCGTGGGTGCGATCCTTTGGAGTCCAAGCGACTATTTCTAATTGCTCCAACAATTACGGTCCCTATCAGCACGTCGAGAAATTTATTCCACGCCAAATCACGGAAGTCTTAGAAGGCCGCAAGCCCAAGCTCTATGGCAGCGGCGAAAACGTGCGCGACTGGATCCATACCGAGGACCACTCCTCGGCCGTGCTGCTGATTCTGGAAAAAGGCAAAATTGGCGAGACCTACATGATTGGCGCAGACGGGGAGAAAAACAACAAAGAAGTGGTCGAAACCATCCTGGAACTTATGAATCAAGATCCTCACGATTACGAGCACGTCACTGACCGACCCGGCCATGACCTGCGCTACGCCATTGACGCCAGCAAGATCCGCACCGAGCTCGGCTGGCAGCCAAAATATACTGACTTCCGCAGTGGACTCACCGATACCATTGAGTGGTACAAGCAACACGAAGCCTGGTGGAAGCCACAAAAGCACGCCACCGAAACCAAATATGCAGAAATGGGACATTAAGTATGGCAGTCGCAACCACCGAATTTACACCGCAACCAACCGACATCCCGGGTCTGATTATTTTTGACATAAGTTTTCCGAGCGACGAGCGTGGCTATTTTCAGGAAAAGTACCAAAAAGCCAAATTGGTAGAAGCTGGTCTGCCAACTGGCTTCACTGTCGTGCAAAACAACGTGTCATTTAACAAAACGCGCGGTGTGACCCGAGGCTTTCACGCCGAGCCCTGGGACAAATACATTTCGGTGATTACCGGCAAAGTGTTTGTGGCCTATCTCGATCTGCGTAAAGGTCCAACCTTTGGCAAAGTTTTCACCACCGAAATAGATAACAACAAAGCCGTCTTTTTGCCGCGCGGTGTCGCCAACTCCTTCCAGACCCTCGAGGATAACACGCTCTACGTCTACAGCACCAATGATCATTGGCGAGCCGATAATTATGACGAGTACATGTTTGTGAACCTGGCCGATCCGGACGCGAACGTGCAGTGGCCAATTCCGCTCGACCAGTCCATTATGTCCGACCGTGATAAAAACCACCCAATGCTCAAAGATGTAAAACCAATGGAGCTGTAATGGACGATTCAAAAATATTTATTGTCGGTGCCAAAGGTCAGCTCGGTCTGGCTCTCCAAGCCCAGTACCCAAAGGCCCAAAACGCTGACATTGATGAACTCGATATTACCGATCAAGCCTCGGTTGAAAAGTTTGATTGGAGCGGCATAGAAATTATTCTCAACGCCGCGGCCTACACCAACGTTGATGGCGCCGAAACCGCCGAGGGCCGCGTGGCCGCCTGGAAAGTTAACGCCGAGGCGGTAGCCAACCTCGTAGCAGTGGCGGCTCAAAAAGATATGACACTTGTGCACATTTCCACCGACTACGTCTTTGATGGCAGTCAGGACATGCACACCGAAGATGAACCGTTTAGTCCATTATCCGTCTATGGCGCCAGTAAAGCCGCTGGCGACCTGGTGGTTTCGCTGTTGCCAAAGTTTTACATTATGCGCACTTCATGGGTCATCGGCGAAGGTAAAAACTTTGTGCGCACCATGCTGGACCTCGGCAAAAAGGGTGTGGCTCCTACGGTGGTGGCCGACCAAGTTGGCCGACCAACCTTTACGACGGAGCTTGTACGTATGATTGATCATGTGCTTACCACCAAAGCCGCCTACGGGACATACAATGCCTCGAGTGCTGGTCCGCCGGTCAGTTGGGCCGACCTTACCCGCGCCATTTTTAAAGCCGCTGGCTATGATTTAAAAGTTACCGATACCACCACGGCCGAGTACTATGCCGGCAAAGAGGGCATTGCACCGCGTCCCTTAAATAGCATGCTCGACCTTAGCCGCATCCAAGCGACTAACTTTAAGTTTCACTATTGGGATGAGGAATTAAAAGAATACGTAAAGAAGGAGCTGAAGAAATGAAGGGGATAATCCTTCCGGATGGATCTGGTACACGTCTCTATCCATTAACTAAGGCCGTTATTAAA
>CAYTTW010000046.1:0-6321 GCA_964441005.1 uncultured Candidatus Saccharibacteria bacterium
ACTGACTGACCGCTCGCCTTATACTAGTATTTCGGCTTCCGTAAAACGACGGGAGTCGTTTTACTTTCAGCCTCCAACTAGTATTACGGCCCACCCCCACGGCGAATCCTCTCGCCGCGGGGACCCCGAAACAGAAAACACAATTGGGAGTTTTCTTTGTACATATTTGGTGGCCCAAAACATAGTTCTTTTAGTGACCGTGGGAACGATGTCCAAAGAATACAAATGGTCTAACTCCTTGCTCGGAAACAGGTTGCGAAACTTTGTGTAGTTTGGGTGTCCCATATGCCGGCAACGCAATTACGGTATTCGTCTGACATTCAAACTCGATTTGGCCTACATTTAGGTCAATGACCGTAAGGATAGCAAGTCCACCGATGCTACCCAGTATCAGATAGCCATCGTACTCTTCTGGGTCATAATGAAAATCAAAGGCTGAACTAGGCTCATCTAGCTCATAACGTTTAACAATCAGCGTATTTACAGCTTCTGCCGGGGTTTGTTCAACAACTACCTGAGCGGCGGTATGAAACGGTTCAGGGAAGGGCTCGTTATTCAGAGTGTCAAATAGTGCTTTGCGTTCAGGCTGGGTTAGAGCTACGTGCGCCATTGCCTGTCGTAAATCTGCGGCAAAGAAATCGGTGTACATGGTTATGCCGGTTTCCCACACTAACTCCCGTGGTAGCACTTGTTTCATAATCAAATGTGGTGACCTCAAGGGGAATCGAACCCCTATTGCCAGGATGAAAACCTGGTGTCCTAACCGTTAGACGATGAGGCCGCAAAAAGTCCTGCAAATAGTAGCACAACAGATAATAAATGACCAGTCAAAACAATCAGTTCGTATCTGGTAAAATCAAGCATAAGCCATTACACTAAGTAAAAGTATGGACGTTACAAATCGGGCACCAAATGTCCCACTTTCTAAGTTTAAGCGAACGAAAATCATTGCCACCATTGGTCCGGCGACGAATAGCTATGACCAAATTTTAGAGCTCATTAAAGGCGGCGCGAACGGCTTGCGTCTAAATTTTAGTCACGGCACGCCAAAGGAGCGCGAACATCAGGTTAAATGGATCCGCAAAGCCAGCCGTGAATATGCCAAGCCCGTGGCTATCATTCAAGATCTGCAGGGGCCCAAAATTCGTCTGGGTGATTTTGAAGGCATCATAAATGTCATGCAGGGGCAAAATCTGAGCTTCAAGTTTGAAGCCGATTACGAGCGTTCCGGGCACATCCCCACGCAATATGATCTGAGTAAAAAGGTCAAACGTGGTGAGCGCCTCTATCTCTACGACGGTAAGGTACGCACTACGATCACCAGCGTGAAGGATGGCATTGTTCATGTCCAGGCGGAGAATGATGGACTGCTGATCAAGCGCAAAGGCATTAATTTGCCGGATACCGAT
Organism: uncultured Candidatus Saccharibacteria bacterium; assembly: GCA_964441005.1. GTDB lineage: Bacteria > Patescibacteriota > Saccharimonadia > Saccharimonadales > CAYTTW01 > CAYTTW01. Next base: position 1,410 of record CAYTTW010000046.1, read on the forward strand.
TTTGGTGGCGATATTATTACCGAGAAAGACAAGGCTGATATTAGCTTTGGTTCGACGCTCGATATTGACTACGTGGCTCTCAGCTTCATCCAGCGCGCCGAAGACATTGAACGACTGCGGATTCTGCTGAAAAACCTTGGTAGTCGAGCTAAGATTATTGCCAAGATTGAGACGAAGGCCGCCGTTGAGAACATTGAGTCAATCGTGCAGGAAGCCGATGCCGTAATGATTGCCCGCGGCGATCTGGCCATTGAAACAGCGCTAGAATCGGTTCCGATCGTCCAGCGGCACATTATTGGCTTGGGCCTGCGCTACGCCAAGCCAACCATTGTCGCTACCCAAATGCTGGCCAGCATGACTGAGATTCCAGAGCCCACCCGCGCCGAAGTCTCCGATGTAGCCACAGCCGTCGTCTTGGGCGTGGATTGTCTAATGCTCAGCGATGAAACGGCCAATGGCCAGTATCCGATTGAGTCCGTCAAGGTCATGAAGCGCATTATTCTCTACACCGAAGAGCACAACCCCGTCAGTGTTAACTTTCCTAGCTACCCTCCCGAACAGACGCGCCAGGCAGCCATTTCCTCGGCTATTATTACGCTGGCCGAAAAAATTAACGCTCAAGCCATAGTGGCCGAGACCAAATCTGGTGCCACGGCGCTGCAGATTGCTAAATTACGTCCCCAAATTCCGATTATTGCCGTAACATCCGATCGGCAGACGGCGCAACAACTGGCCATTGTTTACGACACCAAGAGTTATGTGCGACCAGCCGATCGCCAAGCGGCGATGAAGCTCACCAATTGGCTGCACCAAAGTAAGGTACTGAACAAAGGCGATATTGTGGTTACCGCCGCCGGACAATATCCTGGTGTCGTCGGTACAACCGACACGATAAAGGTGCGAATTTTGCAATGAAATTACGGGGTGGGGCCAGGCTCAAAACAATCCGTGATGTGCGACTGCATGGGCAAACGGTGCTGCTGCGAGCTGACTACAACGTGCCGGTGCAGCACGGCCACATTACCGATGATTACCGCATGCAGCAATCGCTGCCAACAATTGAGTACTTGCTCAAACACGACTGCAAGGTAGTGATTTGTTCACACCTGGGTCGTCCGACGGGACCGGACGATAAATCGACGAGCTTAATGCCCGTCGCCAAACACTTGGCAGAGCTACTCAAGCGGCCAGTGGCGTTTGCTAGTGATTGTATTGGGCCGGCGGCCGAGCACGCCGTGGCCCAACTAGCACCAGGACACGTGTTGTTGCTGGAAAACCTGCGTTATCATCCGGAAGAAGAAGCCAATGATCGCCAGTTTGCCAAGCAGCTCGCCAAGCTGGCTCAACTGTTTGTCCAGGACGGTTTTGGTGTGGTGCATCGCGCCCACGCTTCCACAGAGGCCATTACGCATGAGCTGCCGAGTGTCGCCGGATTACTACTGGATAAGGAAGTAACGACGCTCACGCACGTCATGGAAAATCCCGAGCGGCCCCTGATGGCCGTTGTCGGTGGGGCCAAAATTGCCGATAAGATGGAAGTCTTAACCCGCTTTATTGAGCTAGCCGATTTTGTGGCGATTGGCGGGGCGATGGCCAATACTTTTTTGCGGGCGGAGGGCATCGATATTGGCAAAAGCCTCACTGATGCCAGTGAAATTCCCCTGGCCAAGGACATCATGGACCAAGCCCGGCGTAAAGCCCAGCGGCAGCGGTTCATCTTCTACTTACCTCAAGATGGCGTCGTGGCCCACAAACTCGATAAAACCGCTCCGACTCGCATTGTGGACTGGTCGACGCACATCATTGCCGATGTCGAGAGCTACCCCAAACAACCCCCCCGGCAGTCTAGCCACATGACAGACCAGGAGATGATTCTGGATATTGGCCCGTTTTCTGGCGCCTTTATCGCTGGCGGCATGCAGCTGGCTAGCACGGTCATTTGGAACGGAACACTGGGGGTTACCGAGACCCATGCGCTGCACGGTCCAATTGGCCCGTTTGCGCACGGTACGGAACTGGTGGTTGAGGCTATGCTCGGACAATTTGGCCACCGGCCGTTTAGTGTCGTTGGTGGTGGTGATACGGTGGGCTATGTCGAACAACGCCACCTCACCGATTTGTTTAATCATGTCTCCACGGGCGGTGGCGCCAGCCTCGAGCTATTAGCTGGCCGTAAGTTGCCAGGGATAGAAGCCCTTAGGAAGTAAACATAAGTTTGTTACAATGAACCATAACATAGGCACATAGCAGACATGCGTAAAACATTAATTGTGGGCAATTGGAAGATGCACTTAACGGCCGAACAGGCCAGTTTATTGCTGCATCGGTTGCAGGAGCGGATTCGGATTCACCAAGATATTGAAGTAGTGCTGGCCCCCAGTATGTTAGTCCTCCAGCCGCTGAGTTTACAGATTGACCGACGCAAATTTCGTTTGGCCGCCCAAAATGCATATTATGAGGATGAGGGAGCCTATACCGGCGAAGTGTCGTTTGCGATGCTCCAAGACCTAGTGCACTACGCCATTATTGGTCACTCCGAACGCCGGCATGTCTTTGATGAAGGGCTCAGCGTGATTCGTAAAAAAGTTCAAGCCGCGGTGCGCAACGACATCACGCCAATCTTATGCGTGGGTGAGACCAAACACGAGCGCTTAATGGGCGAGACTAAACGCGTGGTGCACGATCAACTAACGACGGCCATTAGTGATCTGACCGCTCAGGAAGTGGAATCGATGGTTGTGGCCTACGAACCGGTGTGGGCCATTAGTAGTGGCAGCAACTATGCCCACCACGAAATAGCCAAGCCCGATGACGTAGAGCGAGTTGTGCGCTACATCCGCGGTGTTGTGGAGGATTTGTATGGTCGTAAGGCTGCCGAACGGCTGCGGGTCTTGTACGGCGGTAGTTCCAACGCCGAAAACGCACGTGCCTATCTCAGTATTGCTGGCGTAGACGGCTTGTTACCAGGCGGCGCCAGCCTGAATTATTATGAATTTAGCGGCATAGTTGAAGCAGCCTACAAACTGCATCGTCAGCCGACGGAGGTCAATCATGGCTGATAAAACGGCACCAATAATTCCTGATAAAAAACTGATGGATATTGTGAAGCCCGGTAAAACGCCAGCCAGTGCTAACTCGCGGCCGGTGATTATTGGCCACAAACCATTGAAGCTCGATCCCATGATGGCCAAGGACGGGCCAACCAAAATTAAAGTCGATGAAGCTGTAATCGGTGATGAACCCGAACCAACGGGGCTAAAGCCAGTTGAAGCCCCGGTCGTTAAGCCAGTGGAACCACCCAAGCCCGAGCCGAAGGCCGAGGAAACCAAACCCGGGCCGGAAGCTGTGGCCGAAACCAAAGCGGCGCCCTCTAAGACGGAGGTGGCTGAATCACCTGAAGAACCGGCCAAAGAGGCTCCCGAAACGGGTGAAACAACCGAAGAGACCGAAACGCCGGTTGATCCAAAGCAGGCCGAAAAACAAGCCCAGCAGGATAAGGAAGAGCAGGCCAGAGAAGCCGCTGTCAAAAAACTAATCGAAGACAAAAAATATTTTGTGCAGGTTGGTGAGGTAAAGCGGCAGCGACAGGCCCGGCGCCTCTTGCTTACGATTCTCGTCCTCTTGGTGCTGGCTATTGTGGCGGCCGATCTGCTGATAGATGCCGGTATTGTGAAAACATCTATTAAACCCGTGCTTGATCTCATTCATAATTAAGACGTACATAGGACTAGTGGCGTCGGGTTGCTAAAATAGCGTAGTGTTTAGAGCTCATTCCCGAACCCTCTTTCTACTACAAACCATGCCCAGCGCACCAGCCACCAGTTTGCCTTCGCGACGTATCTTCAGATACGCCTTGTCGCCAGAACTGCTGGCTGACACTACTGGAGCCTGGCTTTCGTTTACGAAAAGGACTTGGGGATGAGCTCTGATCACTTACTCGTGGGGTTGAATCCGGAGCAGCAGCGCGCCGTCCAGGCCGTGGACGGACCACTGCTGATTTTAGCCGGTGCTGGTAGTGGCAAGACCAAAACTCTGACCCATCGCATTGCCTACTTGATTGCCACCCAGCGCGCCACGCCATTCAATATTCTGGCGGTGACGTTTACCAACAAAGCGGCCAAAGAAATGCGCGAGCGCGTGGCTGGGCTGCTTGGCGAAAACCCCAACAACCGCAGTTTTATGCCCTACATGGGAACCTTTCACAGCATTTGCGTCCGGCTACTGCGTCAAGATGGTGAACACATTGGCCTGCCGCGCAATTTTGTGATTTTTGATGAAGCCGATCGGCTCAACGCCGTTAAGCGAGCCACCAAACAGCTCATGATTGACGAAAAAAGCTTTCCGCCGCGTGTGATTAGCGGGCTGATTAGCGGTGCCAAAAATGAATTGGTCAGTCCTGTCGATTACCATGAGTTTGCCAGCAGTCCCGCGCAGCGCGTGGCCGCACAAGTCTTTCCGCTGTATGAAACCATTCTGAAAGAAGTTCGGGCGCTCGATTTTGACGATCTCATCGGCCGCACCGTCTACCTGCTACAAACCCAAGCCGAAATCCGCCGCAAATGGCAAAATCAGTTCAAATACATCTTGGTTGATGAGTACCAAGACACCAACGCCGCCCAGTACAAACTGGTCAAACTGCTCACCAATCCCCAGCACAATATTGCCGTCGTCGGTGATGATTGGCAGAGCATCTACTCCTGGCGCGGTGCCGATTTTCGCAATATTCTCAACTTTGAAAAGGATCATCCGAAGGCCACAATTATTAAGCTCGAGCAAAACTATCGCTCGACCAAGTATATTTTGGAAGCTGCTCAGGCCGTGATAACCAAGAATCAACAGCGCTCCGATAAACGTTTGTGGACGGAGGCAGGGAATGGCTTGCCGGTGCAACAGTTGCAAGTTGCCAATGAGC
>CAYTTW010000047.1:0-6308 GCA_964441005.1 uncultured Candidatus Saccharibacteria bacterium
TCTCTGGTATTGGCACCACGCTCGGGGCCATTAACTTTATTATGACCATACTCAAGATGCGCGCACCCGGCATGACACTGCGCAAAATGCCGCTGTTTACCTGGGGTTCACTGTGCAGTATGATCATGGCCGTCACTGTTTTTCCCCTCCTGACCGCCACACTCTTCTTGCTGTTTTTTGATCGCTACCTGGGCACCCACTTTTTTACCACCACGTTGGGCGGCAACGCCATGATGTATACCAACCTGATTTGGATGTGGGGACACCCGGAAGTCTATATTTTAATACTGCCAGCCTTTGGCGTGTACTCGGAGGTTGTCTCGACCTTTAGCCGCAAACGCATTGCCAGTTACATGTCTACGGTGCTGGGTATGATTGGCGTGGCGGCGTTCTCGATGGTTGTGTGGCTACACCACTTCTTCACTATGGGTGCCGGTGCCGATGTCAACGCCTTTTTTGGGCTGATGACCATGATCATCGCCATACCAACCACCGTGCTGGTGTTTACTTGGATTGCTACGATGTACAAGGGCCGGATACGCTTTACGACACCGATGCTGTGGTTCCTGGGATTTGTTGGCACGTTTGCCATCGGCGGCATGACCGGTGTCATGCTGGCACAGCCGCCGGCTGACTTTCAGCTCCATAATAGCCTGTTCCTGGTGGCGCATTTCCATACTATGGTCATCGGCGGCGTACTATGGGGCGTCTTTGCTGGAATCTCGTATTGGTTTCCCAAAATCGCCGGCTTTCGCCTCAACGAACGCATTGGCCGCTACGCTTTTTGGTGCTGGCTGATCGGCTTCTGGATGTCCTTTGGGCCACTCTATGTACTGGGGCTTATGGGCGCTACGCGGCGGCTGGACCACTACGATGCCTCGACTGGGTGGCAGCCACTTTTCATTGTGGCCTTGCTGGGGGGCCTCGTCATTATGGCGGGCGTGATACTGCAAATTGTCCAAATTATTGCCAGCTTTATCCAGCGCGGGCAACTGCCTGATACGACCGGTGATCCCTGGGATGGGCGAACGCTCGAGTGGTCAGTGCCATCACCAGCGCCGTATTACAACTTTAACGCCGTCCCCCAGGTGACCAGCCGTGACGCCTTTTGGGAGGCCAAGCAGCAGGGCGTGGGCCGTCCAGTGTATGAAGACATTCATATGCCCAAGAACACCGCCTCCGGGATTTACATCGCAGCCTTGGCTTTTTTGGCCGGCTTTGGTTTTGTCTGGAACATCGTCTGGCTGATTATTGCTGCGCTACTTGGCATTATTGTCTGTATTATTGTCAGGACTTTCAACGAGCATACCGAGTACACACTGACGGCGGCGGAGGTCGAAAAGCTCGATCGCGCTCGGCTGCAGAAAGTCGCCACTATACGTGAAGGCATAAATCCCGATACTGAAGACATGGGCCTATGGGAATTTGTAAAAATTGTGATGGCGTGGGGCCTGACCGTCATAAGGAAGAAACTATGGCGCACGACATAACCCAGGAAATGAGCCACGAGGAAGCGGCAGTCGAACGAACAATGTTCGGCTTCTGGGTTTACCTTATGACTGATCTACTCATGTTTACGGTGCTATTTGCCGTCTATGCCGTCTTGCACGCCAGCACGGCGGGCGGGCCAGCGGGTCGTGAGCTATTCAGCTTGCCCCTGGCTTTAACCGAAACGCTATTGCTGCTGACCAGCAGCTTTACCTGTGGACTGGGCATGATTGCCGCCCGCCAGGCCAACAAACGCCAGGTACTGACGTGGTTTAGCTTGACCTTTATCCTCGGCTTGACCTTTCTAAGCCTGGAGCTCCGGGAATTTAGCCAGCTGATTCATGATGGTCATACCCTCAGCAGCAGCGCCTTCTTGTCGGCCTTCTTTACGTTAGTTGGTACGCACGGACTGCACATTATTACAGGACTGCTATGGATGATGATAATGATGGTATTTGTGCGAACCCGAGGACTGACGACTCACATGGTACGGAAATTGACCTTACTGAGTCTATATTGGCACTTTCTGGATCTGGTCTGGATCTTTATCTTCACTATTGTGTATCTGAGGGCCTTCGTATGAGTAAAGCAGTCCACGGCTCTGTAATGAGCTACCTCGTCGGCTTCCAGCTGTCTTTGGTCTTCACACTTATCCCTTACTTGCTAGTGGTGAATCATTCGCTGACGGGCACCAGACTGCTGACAGCGATCGTGGGATTGGCACTAATACAGATGGTCATTCAGATATTATTCTTCCTCCATCTGGGGCGCGGACCAAAACCGCTATACAATGTCGCCTTTTTCGTTGCCACGGTCGGCATCATTGTGATCATTATTGTGGGCTCGCTGTTTATTATGAGCCATTTGCACTACAACATGACGCCATCGGAAGCTTCCCAACAACTCGCCGAATCAGAGGCTATCTATCAAGTCGAGGGCACCAAGACGGGCGCTTGCCACGGCGTCAAAGCTAATCACAAGGTTATCATTGCGGATGGCAAGGCAAGTCCTCTTCATACCGATGCCCAACTGTGCGATACAATCACTTTCATCAGTCAGGATACTATCTTGCACTTAATTGGCTTCGGGGGGCATCCCGTTCATGATAGTTATGCCGGGCAAGATGATCTGGATGTGCGTAAAGGACATAACTATACGCTAACGCTTAACCAAGCCGGTACCTACCAGTTCCACGACCATCTTCACCCTGAAGTGGTCGGCAGCTTTACCGTTACGCCCTGATGGAGTTTTGGTTGTTAGTTCTTAGGCTATATTGGCTTAGCTATCATTTAGTGATGAGCACTAAACTGAGCGAGGAAAAGCGCTTGCCCAGCTGAGGTAAAGGCTACCTGGGCGCCTGTTGGAATACGCGGTTCAAACTGATAGTCCTCATGGGCATATGCCTCGCCATGCAAGTGTGCTTGGCGAAAATGCCAGAAATTACGTAAGACTCGACCACTTAGCTCAAATTGGGTATAGACCACAGCAGCGTTAGCCAGCGTGTAAAGGCTCGCGTTAGCTGTTTCAAGCACATCAAGCGGTGAAACACCATTTTGCAGACCATGAATATCATGCTGCAGTTCAGAAATACCTAACTTTCCTTGAAAACCATGCATAACCGCAAAGATTGCCAGAAAAGTTGCCGCTCTGCCGGCTTTGGCAACTTTTTCCTGCATTGATGTCCGTTCGCAGACCGCATTGAGTGCTGCATTCTCTACGGTTGATTTACCCGCAAATGGCATTTTGCCGACCAACGAAGCAACTTTTCCCATAATTGAACTACGATACAATATTTTTGGAATAATGTAAATAATATAAGTCTGTCTTAGCTGCTCGACATAACTTTTCAAGCAGTAGCAGTTTTTTATTTTGCTTATGATATACTTGGCCTAATATTTAAATAGATCATAAAAACGTATGCCGCCAGACCAACCGCCAGTCCCACAACCCGAGCCACAAACGCCCGAGCCGTTTGCGCCCACGCCTCCGCAACCTTCTGTACCAACACCGCCGGCCCCTCCCGTTGAGCCGGCACCCGCCGCCCAAACTATTCCCGTAACATTCGCTCCAACAACTCCACCAGCATCGGCTCCAACTGTCGTTGGACCCCCGCTACCAGAACCAAGTCCTGCCCCAGTTACGCCAGCAGTTGGTTCTCCATTTGCCGCGCCGTCAGATGCGTCTCCCCAAACTCCGCAGCCAAATGGTGTTCCGCCAATGGCGACTCCACCAGTTTCCCCTATGCCACCAAACGGAATGGTGGTTGGTGGCGTCGGCACTATGCCCACCTCACCCAGTGGCATCGTGGTGGGTGGCGTTACACCGCCCGCACCTCCCCCTAAAAAACGTAAAGTACTGCCTATTGTGCTGGCTGCTGTAGCACTGCTACTGCTACTCGCTGGTGGTAGTGTGTTTGCGTTTGTACTACCCAATCTGCCAGACAATGTATGGCAACAGGGTTTTAATAATTCTGGCAAAGCTTTTGATACGCTCGTTGTCCGGGCCACTGACAAAAACAAGCTTAATCTATTTCAGAAGATCGAAGCCACTGGCTCGATTGACGCCTCGGCCACAGGTACGAACTTTAGCGGTACTTTTTCATCCAAGTATGACCCGTTGCACGCCGTAGGTGACCTTAGTTTCACGACCAAGAGCGGCAGTAAGACTCAAAGTCTGGCCCTCAAGTTTCTCAGTGATCGAGCCGCTGGCAGCACCTATCCGAATATTTATTTCCAACTCAGTGGATATAAATCACTCGGGCTTGATGTGTTTATGCCTGGTATTAACGACTACGATGGTAAGTGGATCGCGGTTGATGCCAAATACCTGGAGTCAATTGCCCCCACCAAAACATCAACCAAAAAAGAGGACTTTACCACTGATGACAGCGCCGAACTCGCCCGGGCTGTATCGAAATCAGTCAAAGAGTATGTCCTCACTGGGGATGCTAAAAAATCCATCATTCAGCGCGAGCGCTTTGTAAAGAAAGAGACTTCTGAAGATCAACCAACCTATCACTTTGAAGCCAAGCTTAATAAAGACAACACGAAGCACTTTTGCGAGGCCATCGTAAACTCTGTAATGTCAACGAAAGCCTACGCCAAGTTACCGGGCGTCGATACCAGCAACTTAGACAAGAGTAAGGCTGATGAGATTAAAAGCTGTCAGTCTGATGCGGACCGGTCCAAAGATAATGAAACATTTGATGTCTGGATTAATAGCAATACCAAGTTGGTACAAAAGTTTCGCTTTTACGATACCAGCGATAAAGGCACCTATGTCGATGTTGGTCAGACCTATACCAAAGGCGATGAGATCCCAATGTTCATGACGTTTCATAGCGATAAGAGCAAGTACGATGGCCGCCTTGACTTAAACATTAACACCAAAACTAATGATGTAGCTGGTACCCTCGACTTTAACAGCGACAACGACAAGACAACCGTGAAAGCTAAGTATGAAGTTAAGCCATACAGCGGTGAGATCAAGGTTGATCGGCCGGCCGGTGCGGTTCCGATTCAAGACGTGTTGAAAAAACTTGGCATTGACCCGAACGCGCTCGGGCCTCGAACTTCACTGTAGCTGAAATCCAATTTTAAGCCCAGCGGATAAGACTATCGCCCCACCGCCATTCCGCGCAGAGGCCTTACCAGGTTTCCCCAGCTCGGCTTACACCGTCAAGCAAATGAAGCGACCTTGCCCATCATCACCCTCCCCCCGCAGTGGAGACACGAGTCGAACGTGACAAACCGATGTGTGGTTTGGGAGGGCACCGCGCAGCGGTATTGCTACCCCGGATGGCCACCTTTGATTATTACGTGGTCACCCGTATCCTCTCGGACGCTTTGCTGGCCTTAATCCTGCGTTGCAACTTGTTAGGCGACGCCGGGCTTAAAACTGTCCTCAAGTACGTACTTGAGTAATCTAGGGTATGTATGAACTTGAAATTAAAAATCCCCGGTTTGGCCGGGGATTGATACGCTCTATCAGCAGCCGCTAGGCGGCTTCCCCGGGTAGATTATGTAACTGGGTGATTTTAAAAATCATGATAGCTATTATATTGCTTTTACGGATATGGTCAAGATGGATAGCTCTAGGTTTGAGCTTCGTCGTCTGGTTTGTTCAATTCTTCAAGTTTTTGCTTTGTCTCATCTAAGATTTTCTTAGCCGCTTCACTCTTTTGCTCAGAACCTTGAGCCGCAATGTGACGCAAAATATCCATGGCTTCAAAAAGCGTCATGCGCATATCACCAAAATGTTGGGCATGGGCACCATGCTCTTCCCACGGCGCTTTGTATTCGTCTTCGGCTTTTTCAGCTTCGGTTTTACCCTTCTTGGTCAATTCGTAAATCTTTTTACCATCGGCTTCGCTGCTGGCAATAAGCTCTTGCTCTTCCAAAAGCTGCAGCGTTGGATAGACAGAACCAGCACTCGGACGCCACATACCGTGGCTGCGTTCCTCGAGCTTACTAATAATTTCATAGCCGTGCATCGGTTTTTCTTGTAAGGTTCTCAGGATAATTGGTCCTATGTCTCCGCGCCGCGCACGATAACCACCATGCCAACCACGAAAGGCCGAGCCGGGGCCACAAAAGCCAGCCCCACAATATGAATCATTCATTTCTACCTCCTTGTTAACGATATATCGTGATATATCTTTAGCTAGTATAGTTGGCGATATATCGTTATGTCAAGTACTTACTATAAATATTCTTGCTTACTGTCTTTTGGCTTATCATTAGTCCCCAGAGTCACAATTTTATTATGCATACTGGTAACTTTTAGCAGCTTCCACGCAGGATAATAATGCGTTCGCCACA
>CAYTTW010000048.1:0-6124 GCA_964441005.1 uncultured Candidatus Saccharibacteria bacterium
AGTCCTACGCTCTAACCAGCTGAGCTACCCCGGCTTGTCGAAGCTTTCGCTAAAGTCTCGTTTTGCCTTGATCAGTAAAAGCTTCGACTTATGGCTATGCTTCTCCTCTTAGTTTTACAAACGGTACCCTGGTTTGCAAAACTATATCTAAGAACAGGGGTGAATATAGCATGTTTAGACTCTCTTTGCCAATTGGTGGTTATGATCAAGTAAGCAATTAACAAGAAAAGCCCAAGAGCTGCTACAGATTACGCCGGCTATGGTTTACAATGTGATCAAGATGTAATTAAGCGAGGGAAAAGCTATGGACCCTAACCAGCCCACCGATCCAACAAATCCTAATGGTGCACCGCCAGTACCACCCGAACCTGGTCCGGCTGTTCCTCCGCCCGCCACACCTGACCCAGCGTCTTCTCCGGTACCACCACCCGTCACTGATCAATCGAGCGGCCCAGTTACTTCAGGCGGTACAAGCGCAACACCGCCAGCCGGAGCACAAGCAGCTGCTGGCGATAGCGACAAGCAATATCTAGTAGCCTGGTTATTTGCATATTTCTTAGGCTGGCTGGGTATTGATAGGTTTTATCTCGGTTATACTGGCCTCGGTGTTGTCAAGCTCTTAACCCTTGGTGGCTGTGGCATTTGGGCGCTCATTGACACTATTTTGCTGATGACCGGCAGCTACACAGCCAAAGATGGCCGCCCGCTAGCTGGCTACCAACAGTACGCCAAAGTTACTATGATTATCTTTATCGTGCTCACTGCCCTTGGCATTTTGGGCAACGTACTGCGAGCGTTTCTTCACTAAGGTCATGAGGCTGGTTGGAGACTTCGCCAGCTTGCGCTTACCCAAGCACCGTCTGGTGGTACTCGGCATTCTATCTCTGCTGATTTTGGTGATTCCCTACGCCTGGCTTGATCACTACCACATCACCCTGTGGTCGGTGCTGGGCCTCGGCAAAGTTTATTCAACAGGCCTTACTCGGGCCTATTGGCAGCTCATTCATGGTCATCCAGTGGCCGCCTGGCATCGCAACGGCCTTATCTATCCAGTAGTTAGCGTTGTGGCTTTTATGCTTGTCAAAGATGTTCGCGCGCTACTAAAGGCACGTGCTGATTAGATTATTCCCACTCAATAGTCCCGGGTGGTTTACCGGTGATTTCCCACAACACTTGTGATATATCAGGCACTTCTGACAAAAGACGGGTAGACGTTTCATAAGCAAAATCTGGATCTATATCCTTACCGGGTATGAAGGCTTTGGCGGTCATGAAAGTGCTGGTGAGTACAGGTCGTAATACGATTGATTTACTTCCCACTTCACCAAAAGCCAGGGGCAGGGAGATAACAGGGAACTGACCTAATCTTTTCATGAGTTGCCACTTACGGATTTGCTCAAAGACAATGCGGTTTGCCCATCGAAGCTGAGCCCGTTCCGGCCGACCGAGAGCTCGCTCCGTAAGGCTTAAGTTGCTTAGGGTTAAAGTTTGATTGCCCAATGCATAGACCACCCTGTTAACATGTCCTCGAAAATGGCCTGGAATTTCTTGAGCCAGCCATTCTAGTTCAGGCCATGCCTGAGGTCCCTGTATGGCAGCCGGCAGCACATACGTTCTGGCATCGCCACCAACGCCGACACTTCTGGTGGGCAGCAGTAACGATGTAAACTGGCCAAGCCCCTGTTCGTTTAAGTAATCTTGCATGGCTGCTTGCAGTTCAGCTGCCGGCATTTCGTATTCACCCTTACGATACCCCAGAATTCGTATGGCATCGCCCGGACCAGGGAAGGGATGACGCCAGACGACTTCATCGGGCAAACCAAGGTATTCACCAATCCGACGAATTTCGTCCTTATGGATATCGTTGAGCGGCTCCACCAACAGACCAGCCGCCTCCAGATCCTTAATTTCTTTAACCTGATTATGATGTTCTTTGATTTCTTCCGTGTCTTGAGCGCCACTCAAACTAAAGCCGCTCTCAATCCGATCAGCCGCATTGGTACCTTGCAACAACATGACTTGGGTGGTGTCTAGCCCAAGGCTAGCCGCTATATCGTCCTTATATTCGGCAAAACGTTTGCCTATAATCTTGCGCTTAACTTTTGGATCGGTTACTTCAATTAAGGGAGGTGAAATGGTGCCGTCCTCAAATGTTATAGTGGCTTGCTCAAAAGTCTCCACGGCATCAATTTTGTGAACATTAATGCCCAGTGCCTGCATCTCTTCAATGACCATGTCATCTTCATCGCGCATAAAGCCCATATCGATGTAGTAAACATGCAATTTCTCAGGCGCTATTACCTCGCTCGCCAAGCGCACGGCGACAGTTGAATCAACGCCGCCACTCAAAAAAGCAATAAGGTCACGATCGCCTACCTTCTCGGCAATGAAGGCTTTGCGTTTCTGTACTTCCAGGGCAGTTAGTTGCCTAAGCATTTCTTCGTCTGGTTGCAGCCCGCACATATCTTGCAGGAAGCCTTTAAAAATATCGTAGCCAAAGGGTGTATCGTCAAACACTTCGGGGTGGAATTGAACAGCTGCAAAGTTGTCTTTGGCCATAGCCGAAATAACGTTTTGACCGTTTGAGAGTTGGTGCTGGCCAATGGTCTGAAACCCCTCTGGTAACTGGGTTACAAAATCACCGTGCGTAAAGAGGGCCGTAATATCTTGTTTAATTCGTCCAAACAAGGGATGCTTGGTGTCAACTTTGGTTTTGATAGCTCCATCTTGGCGTTGTGCACCCGGTTCGACGCAGCCACCCAGTGCCATAGCCATGGCGTGCTGACCATAACAAATGCCCATGACGCCTTTTTTGGTTTGCCAAAGCCCAGGGTCAGGCATGGGCGCATTTTCGAGATGAGAGTTAGCAGGCCCGCCACTTACAAAAAAAGCGCCATAATGATCCTCGATAGCGGCAAATGGTGTATCGAGCGGTAAAATATCCGCCGCGTAGCCTTGGCGAAAGCAAGCTCTTTGGATCAGATCCACATACTGAGCGCCAGCGTCCAAAATGGCCACTCGTTGCCCAGACTTCAGTAGCTCACCAGAAACGAGTAAATCGGAGGGAAGTGATGCAGCCTCACCTTTCATTGATTAATCAAACCATATTCGCTGAAGCAAAAACAGTGTATTTATTACACCCAGCAAAAGCTTTACAGCTGATCAGCATAAACACTATACTAAAGACTCAGTATGGCTATTACTGAAGCACCAGTTGAAGCATCTCCCGACGGAGGTGTTTTTTTTAGATCAGCTGTAGTTGATCGTCCTGAGCTTAAAGTTGTCTCGCCTTTACTCAGCGAGCCACTGTCGCCAGCTGGTGACTTCAACCGCTTCTCAGAGGGCTACTGGATTGATAATGGTGACGTTGTGCCAACCGGCACTGGCTTGGTCTATCGGGAATCAGTGTGGAGTGTTGCTTCTAATGGCGAGGCGTCGCAAGGTGTGGTCACCATTGTGTTTGATGGTCGCCGGCACGGAGAGCATTGGTTTGGGTGGCAAATGAGCTGCGCTGATATCTTGGGTCGCACGGTACACAATATACAAGGCGATCATAACACTACAGTAGCTAAAAAATATGTCATTGATCACCAAGGTAAGTTTCAAACAGAGAGTGAATTGTCAGGCTGGAGTTGGGAAGTACACGCCGTTATGGCTGCAGTAAAGCAACGCGCGACAAGTCAAGTAGCTGAAGTTGAAATTAATGACTTTCGCAACCAACGCGAAAAGACTGAGTTAGAAATTGGTAACTTATATCGTACAGACCTTAATAAACTCTCTCCAGCTAAATTTAAGGAAGAAGTAAAACGTCGAGAAGAACATGCCGATGCCATTGGTTTTGTGGCAATTAAACCCTATCAACCGCCGGCAAGCGTGCCATATTATCACCAAGAACGATTATTGTACGGTTCTCACTATTAATGAGGCCGGTACCCACTTTTTAGCAGATTTTGCATCGGTATAAACAGAGGGGTAGGCAACTCCTCCCAGTCAAACCAGTCCCACTTAACCATCTTATCTGGCTCTAACACTTTGGGCTCCCCGGCTTGCCAGGCAGCCTGCATGTAGATGGTGATGTAGTGCTTGTTCTCCTCAGGAAAAATATCGTTGGTGCAGACGATAAATGTCGGCTGGCCGATCTGAAGGCCGCTTTCTTCGGCCACTTCACGTCTGGCACAGTCCTCCCAGCTTTCACCAAACTCTAAATGACCACCAGGAAAGCACCAACTGCCTTGGCCGTGAGTAGTATGGAGGCGTTGGCCTAGCAATACCTGGCCGTCTTTGACGACGCATACCCCTAAACCTACTTTCGGTCGATTATCACTCGCCATAGTTGATACCATTATACATATGAATAACCTGCTAGCCGGAACCTACATCGTGGCCGTGTCGGGCGGGGTGGACTCGATGAGCCTGCTGCATATGTTGCAGGCGCAGTCCAAGCTAAAATTAGTGGTCGCTCATTTTGATCATGGCATCCGGACCGATTCGCAGCTTGATCGGCAACTCGTCCAACGCCAGGCCGAAGCCTATGGCTTGCCGTTTATCTACGGCGAAGGCCAGCTTGGTGCCGGCGCCAGCGAGGCCCAGGCCCGGCAAGCGCGCTATAACTTTTTACATAAAGTACGGACCGCTACTAACGCCCGGGCCATTATCACAGCGCATCACCAAGACGACCTGCTCGAGACGGCCTTGCTCAATCTGCTCCGCGGCACGGGTCGTCGCGGTCTCAGTTCCTTGCGTAGCCGCGAGCCGCTACTGCGTCCACTGCTGGAAATGTCAAAGGCCGAACTGCAAACTTATGCGCGCGATAATCAGCTTGTTTGGCGTGAGGATAGCACCAATCAAAACCCCGTGTACTTGCGTAATTATGTACGCCGTCACCTGATGCCGCGGCTTGGTAAGGGGCGGCAAATGTTGCTGCAGCACATTCGCATTCTCCATGAACTCAACGATCAAATCGACACGGAGCTCATGAATCAGCTGCACCTCCAACCGGCCGTTGATCAGCTGGATCGGCACTGGTTTATTATGTTGCCGCATAGTGTGGCCCGTGAGGTGAT
This sequence comes from uncultured Candidatus Saccharibacteria bacterium, assembly GCA_964441005.1. Lineage (GTDB taxonomy): Bacteria > Patescibacteriota > Saccharimonadia > Saccharimonadales > CAYTTW01 > CAYTTW01. The sequence continues at coordinate 5,064 of CAYTTW010000048.1, forward strand.
AGCTACGTGGCTGCGGCAACGGGGGGTGGGGTCGTATGACCGCAAAACGCTCGAGCGGTTGGTGACTGCTGCCAAGACGCTCCGCAGCGGCCAAAGATCTGATGTTGTGACGGGCTACTACCTGGCAATCGGTAAAGAGGGATTAGCACTCAAGCAGGTAGACCGCTAGATTTAATTTGTTCGGCTGATATAATACGATGACGTATGGACAAGAAACCGTTTCGCATTGGTCCCAATAAGAGAGACACCAAACGCCGAGGTTTCAAGAATATAGGCTTCTTGGCGCTGATTATTCTGTTTGGGCTGATTGTGTGGGCCGCTCGCGGTCAATCAAACCAACTCCAAGAAATCCCGTTTAGTACCGTTGTACAGCAGGCCAATGCCAGTGAGTACCAGAAGGTGGTAGTCAATGGTGACTCCCTAGAAATTACCAAAAAGGGTGAAGACCACCCAACCTTGAAGTCGCATCGCGACACCCAAACAGGCCTCAAGGAAGAGGGTGTCGACACTTCCAAATTTGAACTGGATTATAAGCCGCAATCAACTACCGCATCGGCCTGGCTGAGTATTGCCATTCAGATTGTGCCGATCTTAGCCTTTGCGCTGCTACTGTTTTTCTTGCTACGCAGCGCTCAGGGGCAGGGCAATCAGGCGCTGAGTTTTGGTAAAAGCCGCGCGCGGCTATATGGCAATGAGAAAGAAAAATTAGATTTTGCCAGTATTGCCGGTAGTGCCGAGGCCAAACAAGATCTGGAAGAGGTTGTTGAGTTTCTCAAGTACCCTAAGAAATTTGAAGGTATTGGGGCCCGCATTCCGAAAGGAGTTTTACTGGTTGGCCCTCCCGGTACTGGTAAAACCATGCTCGCCCGGGCGGTCGCTGGTGAGGCCAACGCGCCATTCTTTAGTATTAGTGGCTCGGAATTTGTGGAAATGTTTGTGGGCGTTGGGGCCAGCCGCGTACGTGACCTCTTTGCCAAGGCCAAGAAGAACGCGCCGTGCATTATCTTTATTGATGAGATTGACGCCGTGGGTCGGCGCCGCGGCAGCGGCATGGGTGGGGG
>CAYTTW010000049.1:0-2901 GCA_964441005.1 uncultured Candidatus Saccharibacteria bacterium
ACTTGTCATTGGTGGCCTGTCATGGTGGGGCTATCATTTTGCTACCACTAGCGTCCATGATGAACTCTCAGCCCAAAAAATTTACTTCCCAGCCAAGGGCAGCCCGGGACTAGATCCGGCCGAGTTTCCGGGACTGCAAAAGTATGCTGGACAGTTGGTTGATAACGGTCCTAAGGCCAAGGCCTATGCCAACGAGTTTATCGGTAAACACCTCGAGAAAATTGCCGGCGGTAAAACCTACGCCGAAGTTAGCGCTGAAGCATCAAAAGACCCTACTAATACCAAGCTCCAAGCCCAAAAAACAACGCTTTTCCAAGGCGAAACCCTGCGCGGGCTGCTCTTGGGTGATGGCTACGCCTACTGGACATTTGGCATGTTGGCGGAGTACGCCGCTCTTGCCGCATTCGCGGGCGCTGGTGTGATGGCCGTCTTAGTCTGGATGGGCCTCATGCACCTCAATCGTACCCGCTAACTACTTGCACCGGGTCCGTCCTCGTGCATCTCACAAGCTTGGAACTAATTTGTGCTTTTGCTCAAAGCCCGCTTCTCGGCAGCCGTTAGTTTGCCTTCCATCTGCAATTGGGTGACCCGAGCCCGGCCACGGCTGGTGAGTCGCCAGGTTGTACCCTTTTTGGTACGTCCCGTGCCACGATCGCGCGGCATGACTGACTCTACGAGGCCTTCTTTTTCCAAAATTCGACAGACCGGATTGATATCGTCGACAGCGACTTCACCGCCCAGTGCCTCAGCAATGGCCGTCTTAAATTCCGATTGGCTTTTTTCGGGCAAAGTTCTGAGGTAAGTCAGTACCTGAGGACCAAAGCTATCCCGCAGCGACTGTATACGGGCTGCTTCCTTACTACGGATGTTCGTCGGAGCTGAGCCATGCTCGCCGTTTAATTTTTCACCGTTTTCAAAAGGCGTTAAAGCCACTAGCCGAGATCCTCGGCGCTTTCCCTCAAAGACAGCTTCATCGTCGACGTATTGTCTAAGTAGGCGGTCGGCCGACACTTCTGGTATGCCCAGACTATCGGCAAGATAACCCTTGAGTTCAGTTCGTTTTTTGGTTTGTCCCGGCGTTTCGCCAATAAAACCGACAATCGCACGTCCTAGTTTGGCCCTGAACTGCGTGGCGATTCTTTCTTGCTGACGACGTTCACGTTCATTGGCTGGTATAGACTCATCGGGAGCTGCTTCTTCAGCTTCCTCGGCCGCGGCGGCTTTGGCGGCTTCTTGTTCATAGAATCGTACTCGCGGCGAAGCGGCCGCATCAGGTTTTGGAGCTGGCGGTTCTGTGGGTGGTGCTTTTGGTGGTTGAGGTACCGCCGGCAGCGGTGTCAGTTTGTTTGCCACCACTCGATATTTTTTACCACCACGCGGCACACCATTATCGATCAGCAAACCAACCTCAACTAATTTACTGGCTAATTTGCCAAATGCTTGGCGCTGAGCACTTTCAGAACTAAATTCAATATCACCAAGGTCAATTTGTTTTTGCTGGAACCACTCACCCGGCTTAACGCTTTTAAGCAAGGCGAGGGTTATTTCCGTTTCACGCTCAGCTAGGCCAAACACCGATAAGTCAAACATCCCAGCGTCGGCTTGATCCAGCTTGGGCTCTTCAGCCCCTAAAGCAGGGGTGGGTTGAGCGGCACCAGTTAGCGCTTCGGTTGGTTCACCTTGTTCCGGCTGGGCTTCGGCCGCAAAGGCCTCTGGCAACTTGGCCGGTGTCTGAATTGATGCCAGCGGACGCTCCTTTACTTTTGGCGCTTCTTTGGGCTGTTCAACGCCATACCACGGCGAACCAACGGCATGAATCAAGTAGCCCCGGTCTGCTAAATCATTGAGCCGGTCAATAAATAACATAAAGTCGTCTCGATCAAGCGTTTGAAAGCCGGTGTATTTGCGGACAATCTCGCCAATATTCATTTCACCGTTTTCGGCATGCGACCTAATAAACTCGACAAGTTCCTGGTTAGATTCATCAAGTAGTGGCAATTCTGGTGATATCCCAGTTTCACCATAGGCACTAGTTGCCTGGCGCTCGGCCTCAGTTTTATATCCATAGGTGTGACCGTATGATCGCAAGAGGTCAGCGGCAGCGTAAGCATCTAAAATCTGAACCAGCCGCCGCTCTTCAGCTTTCGGCAAACGGGTTTTGCCAAAGACGACACTCATAATGCTGCGGAGATTTTGACGATCGTCGTATTGGCGCAAGTAATCCATCGCTACACGCACAGCATTACGCTCATTTGGCGACAAACCCAGTCCTGGAATAGCCAGAACATCTTCGGGCTCGTCCGGTTCACCCTGCTCAGCTCCAGCGGTAGCCGGTCCCTCTATGGCAGGTAGCTCAGGAGCTTCTGCTGGTTCAGGCGGCAGGGCCGCGTCAACCGGTGCAGGCTCACCCAATTCAACTACTACCTCAGGTTCAAAGTCCGAAACATCAGATCCAGGAATTGGCGCTGCCTCGGCTGCAACACCCCGCCTTCGCCTGACAGTTGGGCGGCCGTAATACGCTCCGCTACGGCCAATCTCACCAGCCTCGACGCGGCTATTGAGTAAGCTAACAAAATGTTGATATTCATCACTGGAAATGTGGCTTTGACCAAACGCCCGCTGCACAACTTGCTTTATAAATTGCCGTCGGTCACTACTTTGAATAAACTCAATGGCAGTTTCAAGGCGAGCCGACTCTTCGGCAGTCATGGCGGCTGCCTCAGCTGGCCTATCGTCAGTAGCTGTCATAGCCACACCTTCACCTTCTTCGGGTTGTTCCGCTGGTGGTCGTTCACCCGCAAACACTGACGTATCGTTAATGGCTGCGTAGAGAGTATTTAAGGTATCTTGTAAGCGCTGAGCCGCATCACTCAAGGCCTCGGTCCAGTCCTGGCTGTCGGC
>CAYTTW010000049.1:2911-5996 GCA_964441005.1 uncultured Candidatus Saccharibacteria bacterium
CGCTAGTTGCAATCTCTCCCAATGTCCGCAGTAGCTCGGGCTGTAGCTGCTCGGCAATGGCGCCCAGATTTTGCAAAATATCAATCGGCGCACGCGCTAAATTTGGTGATTGGTCCTCTGTTGTCACAATTAATTATCATAACCTAAAATAGCATTTAATTCAAGTATGTGTGACAAGCAAAATGACTGATTCTAAGATCTCGGCTCAAAGCTACATTGAAATTACTCCGCTTGTGCTTAGGCGCAGATAACCTGTTATATTCTAGCCATGACACTGAAACGTGAATTACAAGCGATCGACCCTGATGTAATGCGCACCTTTGCTGAGGGCTATGACCAAAAAATGCAGAGTCTTGGTGAGCAAGGATTTGCCGCTATAGAAGATGAGGCTGCGGCTGTCATTACGCGCTATCCGGCGTTAAATGTACTGGTTGGCATCATCACTGATTCCTTCATGGAAAGTGGCTACCCGACTGAAGCCGTTATTGCGGCTGGTGCAGCCGCCTCATTTGCTGTTGGCGTGTTTGTAGAAATTGCCGAAAGCCAAGAATTACCCAAAATAGACTAACAGCAAGAGGCTGCGGTTTCTTGCTTGGTAGCCCAAGTGCAATCTAGTTGGAACCTACTTATTTTGAGCCAGCGGGACTCTTATCAGCAAAACCAGAAAAGTCGCTAACCGCATTGAGAATAGGAATGGCTTTCTTGCCCAGACCAGTTAACACGTAAGTGACATCTGCTCTCGATTGCTCCTGGCGTTCGATGAGCTCTGCCGTCTGCATACTTTTTAAGCGATTTGTAAGGGTAGCGGTATTGATATGCTCTATCTTGTGTTCAAGGTCACGAAAACGCATCGGGCCATCGGATAGCACATCGATTATCATCATGGTCCAGTAATCACCTAATAATTTTAGGCTCACTGCACATACCGGGTTTTTGTCAGTGATGGACATGAGTTATTTGCTTTAATAATTAAAGTACTCTAATATTAAAAGTACTGTAATAATTATAGCACATTTTAAGGGGGTCGCTTGAAAATTCAGATAATACTAGGTTCAACAAGACCAAATCGGGTTGGTGAAGGCGTGGCAAAGTGGGTGCTAGAAACAGCGTCCAAAAATAGCGATATAAACTTTGATCTGGTTGATGTTGCTGACTTCAACCTACCCTTGCTTGATGAACCAATGCCGCCAATGATGCACCAATACACAAAAGACCATACCAAAAAATGGTCAGAGAAAATTAATGAAGCAGATGGATATATCTTTGTCACTGCCGAGTACGACCGGAGTATCCCTGGGGCATTTAAGAATGCGATTGATTACTTAAATTGGGAGTGGCGGAATAAGGCCATTGGGTTCGTAGGTTATGGCACGGCTGGTGGCTCACGAGCTATCGAACATTGGCGGGGTGTGGCGGGTGAGCTGCATATGGCTGATGTTCGCGATGCCCTACTCCTGTATTTGCCATATGATTTTGAAAATTATAGTGTGTTTAAGCCCACTGAGGCTCACGAAGAACAACTCAAGAAAGTTGTTGATGAAGTCAGTGCTTGGTCCGGAGCGCTAGCGCCGCTACGCGCTGCTCAATAAGGAGCTCCGTTTATAGGGTTAGGTTACGCTGGAACAACAACGGGCAATAAACTAACGAGTTCCTCAGATTCAGCCTGGGTTCGTTTCATCCCGAGGGCCACGATCCGAAGGAGCATAGTCTCATAGTCTATGCCCATATTAAGCACACAAGCTTTTGGAAAATTACCATATCCTTCTATAAGGCTCGGCATAAGATTTGCCTCCAGAAAATGTGGTACGCCAAACTTGTCCATACGTGTATCTATTCGCCCATAGTTGCGCGCTCCAATTGCCCGAAACACGTTAAGCGCGAGTTCACGAACATTGTCATGGACGAACTTATCTGTAACTTTTACGCTTAGGCCTGCATCGGCGTGTTTTACATCAGGACTCAATATGCTTATTCCATTTTCATCGGCAGGTATTATTCGTTCGATCTCCATCACAGAGTACGAGTCTGTATAATCATTTTCCAGTATGGCTACACTTATTTCACGTCCAGGCAAGTATTCCTCTATCAATGAGTCTGAATGCACATATTTGGAAATATGCTCAACCTTAGCAATTAATTGTTCAAAATTATTAACGACCGAAAAACTGTCTATGCCTTCACCACCACCTCGATCCGTCGGTTTTACAAACAGCGGATACTGCAGATTTAATTTCTCTTTGGCTAATATTCCCGTTCGCCGGGCGACATAGAAGGGCGCTGTTTTAAGACCGGCTTCCAGGGCACGTTGCTTGGCTAGAGGTTTATTGACTTCAAGTTCAAGCGCATCTTTGCTAGAGCCGGTATAGGCTATACCATGCTTGTCCAAGTATTCGGTGATCCATATCTTATTAGGGTCATGAAAACCCATCGCAGGATTAGTTGGTACAAACTTCATACCCAGAAAGACCAAATCAGGCCTCAGTCTAACCAGTCTTTCAAGATCTGCTAGGTCATTGACGATGGTCACTCCAACCTTGGTATAATGCTTGCTTAAAACTGCTCGAGCAGCCTCACGCGACTCTCGCCCCATGGAACTAAGCGCTGCGTTAGTAGAGCTCACAATTTCAATGTGCTTTTGTATCTTTTGCATACCGTTACCAATCAAAGCCGGCCTTTCGGCCGGCTCGTTAAACTGCTAAAAATTTACTTAGTAGCTTCGGCGGAAACTACCACCACCGGAGTGTGAACGATCTTCTTGAGGCCGAGCTTGGTTGACTACAATAGAGCGGCCGCCAACCTCTTTGCCATTCAAATCTTTGATGGCAGCTTGGCCGTCTTTGTCTTCTTTCATTTCGACAAAGCCAAAGCCTTTTGACTGCCCGGTGTCGCGGTCTTTGATGATTGCGACACTCACCACTTCACCACTTTCGGCAAATAGTGCTTTAAGTTCATCTTCTGTTGTGCTGTAAGCGAGTCCGCCTACATATAGTTTCATGGACATAAAAAAGTCCTCCTTTAATTTAATCGCTTGCGCATATTGTTGACTCGCCGCATACGATATTAAACCCGGAGGAAAAACTACTTA
>CAYTTW010000050.1:0-5955 GCA_964441005.1 uncultured Candidatus Saccharibacteria bacterium
TGCCACCACCGCATCAACATTAAAATCACCCTGACTAAACTCGAGGTCTTTCTCGCTAATCGACGTGCGGTATGGCGTGATAAAAATACGCACGAGGTTGTCCTCAATTTTGTAGCGCAATTTATCGGCTTTGGATTTATCGAGCGCAATAATGAAGTCGCGGAGAGTGTCGGTGTTTTTTTGGAGGGTGACCTCCGGCTGCAAAAACTCAATCGTTGAGGGAACCTGGCCACTAAACACCGCTGTCGCGTGCTTGCCGAGTTTATTGAGCGTCAGCGTCAGACCAATACAGGCCGCAAGCTGGTCAACCGATGGGCTGGCACTGACCGTCACCAGAATATTCATCGACTCGTTGAGCCGGGCAACAATGGCCTGGCTAGCATTTTGCTCTGTTGGGTTCATTTTTGTCTTTTTAGTATCTGTTGCGAGCGTACCATAAACAACATGACTTGAAAAGGGCTGAGGGTAGTTTATTTTAGGGGTGTACTCCTTTACAAACCTGTCTCACCTCTGTATAGTGATGCGTCGATTTTAGTAACGATAAGGATACACTGATGCCGATAATTAAATCAGCCAAGAAGCGAGTGCGCCTCGCCCGCAAAGCCACCTTACGCAATCGTCAGACCAAGCGCGGTGTTAAAACCGCTCTGAAATCATTGCAAGCGGTGATTTCGGCTAACAAAGATGCCTCAACGTCACAGCGCCGGGCCCAAAGCGCTCTTGATACTGCTGTTAAAAAGCGCGTTATGCATAAGAATAAAGCGGCACGAAAGCAAAGTCAGTTAGCCAAGCAAGCCAAAGCTGCCGCTGAAAAACTGAAAGCCGCACCCGCTAAAAAACCCCGCACTACTGCTACAAAAAAGACCACCAAAAAGTAGTATCCATTTAGTCGTTACCAAGGCGTAACAAAAAATACTGCAGGGCCTCGTCGGCGTCGAGGTTTTCACTTTTGAGACGAATGTCCAGGTCCAAGGCCTGATGAATAAGCCCTTTGAGTTGGGAAAGACTTAGTTTGCGGGCAATTGACTGACTTTTACGTAACACATAGGGGCTGACTTTGGCCTCGCTGGCAATTTGGTCCGGCGTTCGCTGGCCGGCCGTTTTAATGAGCGCCAAGACATGCAGTTGCCAGGCAATCATCGCCAGAATTTGCAGTGGTTCAACTTTCTGCTGGCGCTGATCATGGTAGAGGGCAATCGCCCGCGATTGATTGCCAGCAAAGGCCGCGTCCAACAGCTCAAAAATAGTACTCTGTGGCGTCAGTTCGGTCAGTAAATCTATAGTCCGGCGCGAAACAGTTGATTCATAGAGTAGCAGCTTGTCGAGTTCAGAGGCCAGCAGCATTTGGTTTGGACCGACCCGTTGTATAAGGTAACGAGCGTCGGCGGAACTCAGGCTCCCCTTTTGATGTTTGGCTCGGTCAACTAGCCACTGGGTTAACCCTCGCTCATCGAGCTCATTAAATTCTCTAAAGTCAGTTTTAGTCTTTAGGGTTTTGTAATAGCTCGAGCGCTTATCGAGCTTATCTTCTACCAACACCAAATCGGTAGTTTCATTTACCGCTTTTAAGATGTCGTCGATGCGCTCGGACACCTCTTTGCCGGCATTGTGCACCACCGCCAATTTTTTCTCGGCCAAAAATGGCATCGACTGGACAGCACCCTTGAGTGTGTCGGCACTCAGCTCTTCGCCATCAAACTTTTCCAGCCCGATGTCGGTATGCCGCTCAATAAAGTCTTTTGTTAGTTTGTCGAGCTCTGTCTTCAGTAAAAAATGATTTGTGCCGGTGAGCGTAATGATCATGACTTTACTTTCTGGCACCGAGGGCAAATGTGCGTACCACGCCCGGCCACCCGGATTTTTTGAATCAGCGTATCGGGGTGCCGTGGGCAGGGTTGCCCTTGCCGGCGAAAGACGTTGGCAAAACTCAAGTAGCTCCCCTTTTTGCCCTCAGCATTCACATAGTTTTTGTCCGAAGACCCACCTTTTTCAATACTTAGCTCCATAACGGCCCGTAGCTCCGTGTACAATGATTTGACTCGGGCTGGAGTTAGGTCTTTAACCAAGGTCATAGGATGAATTTTAGCGGCCCACAGCGACTCGTCAGCATAAATGTTGCCAACCCCGGCAATGACTGTCTGATCGAGCAGTACTGACTTAATATTGGACTTTGGCCGCCGTAGTAATCGAGCTTGAAAATCTTTAGGTGTAAAGTCGGCGGCTAGCGGCTCGGGCCCAACTTTTTTGAAAAAATCAATATTGGGCACCTCGGCCGTGGGGATTAACTTAACCCACCCAAACTTCCTCTGGTCGTTAAAGAATAGCCGCGCTTTGCTAGAGGTCCAACCTCTAGCATTAGCGGGTTCGAGGGTGAAGATGACGCGGGTGGAATTATCGGGCAGTTTGCCAACGAGCGAGTCGCTGGGGTGTCCTGCCCCAAAGCTTTGCTCGCCGCGGTACACCAGCTGACCGGTCATTTTGAGGTGAATAACCAAGCTGTATTTTGTATCGAGCTCAATTAATAGCACTTTGGCGCGGCGCTTAACCTCAAGTACGGTCGCCCCAATCAAAAAGTGCTGAACATCAGCTTCGGCATTCGGAAATGATTTGGGTGTGTCGTGCGTGACGCTCACAATGCGCTTATCTGGCAGCAATTTACTCAAGCCACGGCGAACCGTTTCAACCTCCGGTAACTCTGGCATAGTCTCCTTATTGTAGCAACATCACCTATAATATATGGACATGACCAACTCTTTGCAGGATATTCTCGCCAAGCGCCAGTGGGAGGAACCGCCCGAAGTTCAGGTCATTAAAGAGTTCGTCTACCAGCAGTTCCAAACAGTGCCGAAAGTAACTATTCAGTCGCAACAAATAATTATTCAGGTTCCCAACGCCGCACTAGCTGGTAGCCTTCGTCCGCACCTCCATGAACTCCATAAATTGTGCCGTACAGACAAACGACTTATGATCCGGATTGGCCGCTGAGTAATGCATTAAGCTCAGTCTTAAGCTGAGTAATATCTTGGTACACAATGGCGTGCAAGCCACACGCTTTGGCACCGTCCGAGTGACGAGGATTATCATCAATAAACACCGCTTCGTCTGGCTCAATCTCGAGACGATTAAGCACCCGCTGAAAGCTTCTGGGGTCAGGCTTGAGAATACCGGTGAGTGAGGAAATGACAATGACATCAAAGAGCTGCGTCAGATGGGCCGCCCCAATAGCGGGATCAATAAATTCATGGTGAGCATTTGTGAGAATAGCTGTTTTATAGGTTTTGTGCAGTTCGTTGACATAGACTAAAAGATCGGGGTCGAGTAATTCAGTCTCGTATAAACGCTGCAGCTCTGGGACAGTTCCACCAGTTTTGGCGGCGACTTGTCGTAAAAATTCTAACCAGCTCAGCTGACCAGTATTCACCAATTTAGCAAGAATAGGAAAACTATCCCCCATATGCTTGTCGTTTTTGATTCTTTTCCAATAGGTGTTGGAGCACAGCACCCCAAAGTAATCAAAAATAATCGCTTTGATCATGGTGACTATAGTAGCAAAGTCTGCTCAATAACTAGACTAGAGCGGCAATGCGACCAAGCGTGTGGTATTCCACCTGAAGTTGCTCTAGCGGCTGATTAACCTCGGTAAACTGTAAACCATTTGGCTGAAACCGTAGATTCGCCGTTGGACTATAGGGCAGTAACTTGCGTTGAAAATCCTCGTCAAACGCACTCCTGCCACCTAAGTAACGGTCCAAAGCTAGATGCAAGCTGAGAGACTGTGGCGTTAACGAATCGGCGGCGGCACGTTCGTCCGCGGACCACTCGCGCATAGTCTGTTTCCGCCCGTCCCAACTAGCCACTAAGATTTCACCCGTTTGGTCAGCCTTGCGCACGTGCACCCAGCGGTGCCAAGCGTGCGCATCACACAGTGGTTCAAACTCAAGTATTACTAACTTACCGCCGAGTTTACGTTGGCGCTCAACTGGCGGTGCGCTCCCCTCCTGTGGCCACCCTAGATACTCCTCAATAAAGGGGCGGAAGGCTGAGTCCGCTTCACTAGGAGGCAGCAGCGGCAGGTTATGGAAGCTCATTGTTGGTTTTAAAAAGGCTCTATTTCCGTAATACGCCTGCGTGAAGCAAAATGCAACTAGTTATGAACAGCTTCAGGCCAGATGTGGCATTTTTCCAGACCACTCGGCCAGCCGGTCGATAACCTTATCCTCTGGATCCATTACATCAAAGTTATGACGATCTTTGGGGTCAATCCATTGATAACCATCATGTTCAGTACTCAGTGTAATTGTCGTCGATTTTGGCTTACAGACAAAGAACACACCGACAATTTGGTGGGGAACGCCTTTAATGACTGGCCGCCACTCCCCCACATATATTGGGTACTGCACTTCAACTTCCAGGCCGGTTTCTTCCTTCACCTCGCGGTGCAAGGCTACTTCAAAGTTTTCGCCCGCTTCAAGGCGCCCGCCCGGCATATGATAACGTCCTGGCTGCGTACCGTCACCATAAGTGGCGGCCTCGCGTAAAATTAATACTTTTCCACCTTTCACGATGACTGCCTTCATGGCAATCCGCTGCACCAGTGTGTCCATGCCGCCTATTATAGCTGCTTATAATTGCACGTCGGCGGTGAACTTGTTGTAATCAGGAATTTGTTTTTCGATTTGGGCACGGATAACGGCGCCGTTACCAGCAAACGTTCCGGCGACATTGCAGGAGTTAGACCACAGTCGTGACAAGCTTTTGCCATCATTTTTGACTTCATAGGCATAGTGGCGACCGTCGGGACACAAACCGACTTCTTCGAGTCCCGAAGTATTGCTCTTGTCCTTGGTAAAGCCAGCGTTTTCCAGTGTACGCATGAGGGCATCATAGGCGGCACTGGTGTTAGACAGGGTCTCGCTCTTATCGACGTCATTTTCATAGCCCTTGAGGATTTCGACTTTGCGGCTATTAGGCGTAATAGTAAGGCGAATACCCTGGCGCTGTTCTTCAGCTACTAAGGGGCCCTGAATGGTTACCGAAATCTCAGAGTTACTCTTAATTAACTTCGTCAGATTAACCCGCGGGTTAACTGGCACCAGCGTGGTTTTATTCTTGCCGCCTCTAAGAATCAGCACAAATAAGGTAATTAAGATGATAACTACCGCCAAAAAGCCGAGAAAATACCGTGTTCCACTCTTCATAACACGGTTATTATACCATCTGCTTGTGCTTTTTGCAATACCTTTTATGCTTTTTGTTTGTTGACTAAAAAGAGTTAAGCTGCAAGCCCTTCATAGACCTTGCGCGCCTGCCGTAATTCTTGAGCTGTTACTGTCTGCCCGAGTACAAAAAGACCTTTATGGGTTTTGGTGGGCGGTTCTTTTGATTCATAGACTGCCCGTAACTGGTAGAGTGCCTCTTCCTCTTCCCGACTCAGACCAGCAATTTGCTTTTCGCTGTCAAGCAAATCAAGCTTCTGGAGCATTTTGCGGACGGCTTCATATGCCTGTTCGGTGCCAAAGATGCCACTAGCATGGATCTCTAGGGCACGCCGTCTAAAGTTTGGCACCCCTTTACTCCCCGGCATAAAGGGCTTGAGCAGTACCGCGTGAAGGGTGCGAATAGTGTCACCGGGGAATTGCTCGTAGAGAGCCTTTAGAACGCCAAAATACAGATAGTGATGACGCGACTCATCACCCGCGATGTTGCTCAGCAAAGCATTGCCGATTGGGCCATAGAGGCTACCATCGCGGTCATGGGCGAGGTTGGTGCTGAGTTCTTGCCAGGCGACATAGGCAAAAAGTTGAATGACGTCTTGGAGCTCTATCTCCATGCCGGCCCGCAGCTGTGACGTGCGGCCAGCCACGTGCTCCCGGCTGTTTGTAATGCCAGTGATTTTGCCGTACTCGTTCATACTCAGCAAATGGGCCCCTTCCTCACCAGTCCAAATGCCACGCG
>CAYTTW010000051.1:0-5749 GCA_964441005.1 uncultured Candidatus Saccharibacteria bacterium
CGCTTGAGGACTTCCAGTGCCATGGTGGCAAAGCCAAACACCCCGCCGGTGGGCGTGCCGTCTTTGGTACTCAAATTGGGCACCGCGTAGTAGCCGCGGTAAAAAACCGACTTGCCATCAATAATTGCCAGCTTTTTGCGCGGCTTAACCTCACTCATAGTCACCAGTATACCCCACAGAGGAGAGTGCAGCGTACTAGGACAGCTCGTTCAGTCTCAGAAAGGTTTGAAAGCGGGGCTCGTGATTTTGGAGCCACACCGCCTGAGCCTTTGGCGCAACAATCACCGCACAATGCTTATGACTAACATTGACGTGCCAGTAGGGGCGGCCCTCCAATCGCTGCGCCCGCCCAACCTCAAAGGTCTGGCCCGGCTCGAGCCCATATTGCAGGTTGCCACGTTTCGGCTGCTTGTTGACCTGGTCCATATCCCCGCACGTGAGCGCTTGAGCAACTTCAAACACTTGTTCTTCTACTAACCACCAGCGTGAGCGTTCAACTAATTTCGGAACCCATTTTTGATAATAGTTAGCTCGGATCGCCCGAGCACGCAGAGTCCACATATTTTCAAGCTCTGGGCGATGCAATGGTGCTTGGCCGGGAGATATAGCACCGTAGCGCACATACGTGTCAATAAAATGAGGCAGCATATCAACCAGGTAGACACGCTGCAAAGGAATATAGCTATCGATGCGACCCACCGCAAGCTCAGCCATAATTGCCCCATTAAAACCCTGGGCGGCGGCCTCCTCGTAGGTGATTAAGGGCTCGGCTGACGTTAGCACTGCCGCTTCATTCGGGCCAAGCGAGCGAGTGGCAGGCGCGACAACCTCCGTCCTCGCTTCCCAATGAGATTGAACTACCGTCTCATCCACGCGGGTCTCGTCATCCAAAGAAAATGTGCGCGTGGCATCGTTCCCATCCTCAATACTCAAATAACTGCCCTCCCTTACCGTTAGCCGCTCTATTTAACAAGGTTGTGGCGCGAGTAGCTGTCGAAATTTTCATTGCATGCATGCCAGACTGAATAAAATTCATGCACCAATTCCCGTATACTGCTTATGTATGAATCTGCCGTACTACCGCTTGAGTGTCCAGGAGGTCTGTCAGCTATTGAAGTCTAATCTTAAGGGTGGTTTGAGCCCGGCGACTGCCCAGCAGCACCTCATTGATGACGGTCCCAATAAACTCAAGCCCGTCAACAAAGAACATTTCCTCACCAAATATCTCCGCCAATTTAAAGACTTAATGATTATCTTGCTACTGGTCAGCAGCGTTATTGTCTTTGGTTTGGGCGACGCCCGCACTGGTTGGGTGTTGCTAGCTTTGATTCTCTTTAATACGACTATCGGCTTTTTACAGGAATTTAAAGCCGAACGGCTCATGGAAAGCCTGGAACGGCTGGTAGTGGCCGAGGCTAAAGTCATTCGCGGCGGCAAACTAGAGGCTATTGATGCTACTGAACTGGTAGTCGGTGATTTGGTCTATATTGAAGCTGGTGACTCGGTGCCGGCCGATTTGCGCCTTGTGGAAGAATCCGAACTGGGCACCAATGATTTTGCATTGACCGGCGAATCCAGTCCCAGTCGCAAGTTTATCCACACCATCTCAGCCGAAGTTGAACTCGGTGATCGCCATAACCTCGTTTTTATGGGAACTACGGTGGCAACTGGTCATGGCCAGGGGCTCGTCATCGCCACCGGGATGCAGACCGAGCTCGGTCGCATTGCCAGTCTCAGTGCCGAAACCAAGCAGGATTTCAGCCCCCTGCAGCGCGAGCTCAACCACGTCGCTGGCCGCGTGACTCAGGGCACGGTTATCCTCTGCCTCACGCTACTGCCGATTGCCATCAAGTTTGGTAACCTGACTTTTCGGGAAGGACTCTTGTTTGCTATTGGCATTGCCTCTTCCCTTATCCCACAGGGTCTGCCGGCCGAAATTAATACCGCTCTGGCTCAGGCCGCCAACAAAATGGCGCGCACCCGCGCGCTTGTTAAAAAGCTATCAGCCGTGGAAAGTTTGGGTGCTACCAGCATTATTTGCACCGATAAAACCGGCACGCTGACCCAGAACGAAATGACCGTGCAGCAGCTGATGATCGGCCGCACGACGTACTATGCAACTGGCTCTGGATATGAACCCAATGGCGATATTACCAACACCAAACACCAGCACCTAGAGCCACACGCCCAACAAGCATTAGAGTTATTTTTTGCCACGGGTGCGCTGGCGAGCAACGCCCATGTTCATGCGCCAGACAGCGAACACGCCACCTGGTACTGCGTTGGCGACCCGACTGAAGGCGCCCTGATTACCCTGGCCCAAAAAGGTGGCCTCGACACCGAGCAGTTGCAGCGTGAACACCCCGAACTCAAGGAGTTTGCCTTCGACTCAGCGCGCAAACGCATGAGCTCCATCCGTACCTGGGGCGATAGCGAACAGCTTTACGTCTTTGTGAAAGGCGCTCCAGAAAGTGTCTTAGGCGTCAGCGATGAACTCTGGGACCATGGTCACATCCGGCGCCTGCATGCGGCCGATCAGAAATTTATTCAAAACCAGAATCAAACGCTGGCGAACCAGGCCATGCGCAATTTGGCCTACGCCTTTAAAGTCCTGCCTAAAGGCACTCGACTGAAAGACCTGACTATGGAGCAGACTGAAAGCGGGCTGACTTTCCTGGGCATGGTGTCAATGATTGACCCGGTGCGCGATGAAGTACCGGCCGCCATGGCGGCCGCCCACAAAGCGCATATCAAAATTTCGGTTATTACCGGTGACTACGCCCTGACTGCGCAGGCTATCGCCCAACTAGCCGGCCTGGGCAAAGCCACCGATATTACAGTGGTGGCCGGCAGTGAACTGCGCAACTTAGACGATGCGCAGGTATTGCATTTAGCAACCAAGGGAAGGGTCATTTTTAGCCGTGTCTCCCCGGAAGATAAGCTACGCATTGTGAGTCTCGTCAAAGCCAGTGGCAAGGTAGTTGCTGTCACAGGCGACGGCATTAACGACGCGCCGGCCTTAAAACGAGCTGACATTGGGGTGGCTATGGGCAAAACCGGTACCGATGTCGCCAAGCAATCGGCTGATATCGTTTTGCTTGACGACAGTTTTCATACGCTCGTCGGCGCTGTTCAACATGGCCGAATTATTTTTCAAAACATCAAAAAAGGCACCCTCAGCTGTTTTACCAGCAACGCCGCTGAACTAGTAGTCAATTTGCTCAGTCTAGGTGCTCTGGCGCTGTTCCACGTGCCATTGGGCCTGAGCGTCATGGAAATTTTAGCGATTGACCTCGTGGCTGAACTTTTCCCCATTGCGGCTTTAGGCTGGGACCCGGCCGATGGTGAGCTTATGACTGAGCCGCCCAGACATCCAGAAAATCATATCTTAAATGGCGCATCTATTGTTGATCTACTCTGGTGCGGACTGTTAATTGGCGGGTTGGCCTTCGTCAATTACCTGTGGTTCTTCCATCGCCAGGGCATTAACCCACAAGGTCTGGCCAGTGGCTCGGGGCTGCATATGAAAGCCACAGCGCTCACCTATCTCACCATTGTGCTGTGTCAGCTGGGCAATATTCTGCAGCGTCGCAGTCGCAATGGCTTATTTACTCGTTATCAGTTCCACAACAAACAGCTCGGCATCGCCCTGCTGATTTCCCTCTTCTGTGTCTTTAACATTATCTACAACCCGCTCATTGCGCCGTACTTTGGCGCCGGACCACTGACCAAAATTGACTGGCTATTTGCCTTGTTGGCAGCCGCTATATTTCTGGCGATCCGCGAATTTCAACGCTATACTAGGCAGTACAATCGGGCTACCGTTCATCAAGCCATCCATGCCCATAAAGCAATCGCTAAGGTATAGAAATTACGCCGCTGGCAAGCTTAAGCGTGGCGTTTCAGCAAAAACTGCGCCAGTCCGCTCAGAAAACTAACCCCCTTGGTGGTCCACAATTGTGGGCTGTCCGTCAGTGCCCTTAGTGCTTCGGCAACGTGCTGTTTGGCCTGCTCGCGGGCATAGGCCAGGGCTCCACTCTCCACTAAGATGTCTTTGCAGCGCTCAAACTCTATCTTGGTGAGCCGAGCGTTACCCAGCATTTGAATCAGGAAATTTTTATCAGTTGGCTTGGTGTGCAGGAGAGCATAATTCGTGAGTAATGTACGCTTGCCCTCGCGAATATCATCGAGTGGGCTTTTGCCGCTCTCAAACTCCTCACCAAAGGTCCCTAAAATATCGTCGGTAATTTGAAAAGCCCGACCAGCGTGCATGGCATAAGGTGTAATCGCATCGGTCGCGTGACAGTCAGCGCCGGCTAGGATCATACCGACGTGCAGGGGATTGAGAAAGGTATAGCAAGCCGTTTTCCACTCCAGCACCCGATTAATATCGTGCTCGCTCACCTGCCCCACCACCTCATTAAACATGTCATTGATTTGACCATGCCCGGTAATCGTCATGCTGCGGTTCAAAATGCTAATGGCGTTGAGCTTGAGCTGCTCGTCCACTCCATCAAGGTTGGCCATGATCATTTGTGCAGCGTGGTTGCCAATGAGCGCGGCATTCATGGCAATCGATTCACCAAAATGAGCTGAATCTCCACTGTAGTGCTGTTTAGCATGATAGTCGGCCACCATCGTGTGCGCCGTGGGGCCACCGCGACGCGAAGGCGAGCGATCGTTAATATCATCAATAATTAATATGTAGGCGTGCACCATTTCAACAGCCCGAGCCACTTGCACAATCATTTTTGTATCTGTGCCGCCTGACATTTCATACCCAACTATGGTCAGGGCACCGCGAATACGCTTGCCGCCACGCTCCAACATGTCCAGGTAGGCATCGACGGCAATACGCGAATGCGCGCCGTAGTTTTGCAGTGTACTGCGCCGCACTCCTTTAGAGTACTCGGCAATATCGGCATCAATCTGCTGTTTATACCCTTTCAAAGTGGTCTGGAAGCTATTGGTTGATACCTTAACGTTTCCCATATGCAATTGGCTATTATACGCTGCTCAATTGGTTAGTCTTTGGAAATTACAAATCTCTAGTACAATAGCAGGGTATGAGAGAAGTTAAAGTTGTAGCCGTAGTGGGCATGCCTGGTGCGGGTAAAAGTTACTGCGTCAATCACATCGTTGAGCAGGGTATGCCATCGGTCTATTTTGGTGGTATTACTATCGATGAAGTGAAGGCCCGCGGCATGGAAGTCACCGAAGCCAATGAAAAGTATGTGCGCGAAGACATTCGTGCCAAGGAAGGTAAAGGGGCCTACGCCAAGCGCATTATTGCCAAAATTGAACAACTATTTAAAGAAGGCTATCCCAAAGTGGTGGCCGACGGTTTATATAGCTGGACTGAGTACAAAATATTTAAAAACATTTGGGACGACGAAGTCGCCATTATTGCCGTCGCTGCCCCACGCGAGCTTCGCCATGAACGTCTGACGCGTCGCTCGGTGCGGCCACTGACCGACGAAGAAGTGACTACCCGCGAATACGCCGAGATTGAAAACCTCGAAAAGGGCGGCCCAATTGCCAACGCCGATTACACGCTCATTAACGACGGCTCCCCAGAGCAACTCGTCAGAGAGCTCAACACTCTGCTCCATGACATCGGCTTTTTAAAATAGATGGTTCTTTGGAAAAGAACTACTTGATGTAGTCGTGTAGCTTCTTGGCGTCTTTGTGCTTGCGCAGTTTAGCCAGGGCTTTGGCTTCAATCTGGCGGATGCGCTCACGCGTCACA
>CAYTTW010000052.1:0-5483 GCA_964441005.1 uncultured Candidatus Saccharibacteria bacterium
GCCTACTGAAAGCCGCGGCTGGCCACACCACACTCGAAGAAGTCTCCCGCGTCGTCGGCTAGCCCACTCTTGAAAGAAAAGGCGAAGTAGTGTAAGGTTACCTAAGTTATGCCATCTGTTAGAGAGACAATTGAGGCCAAGTATAAGAAATCCAAGATCGTCGCCGTCAAAAGCGGCGATACTGTCCGTGTGCATCAAAAAATTCGTGAAGGCAACAAGGAGCGTATTCAGATCTTTGAAGGCTTGGTCATTCGCACAAGTCGCATGAATAGTTTGTCGGCCACGATAGCCGTGCGACGCATTGCCAGCGGCGTTGGTGTCGAGAAAACCTATCTCCTGCATTCACCACTCGTCGTGAAGGTAGAAGTTACCAAGCGTAGTAAGGTGCGGCGAAATTATTTGAGCTATATGCGTGAATTAACTGGTAAGTCAGCCCGGTTAAGTGGTGTCGATTTTGACCGTGCGAACGTGAATGCTGCCAACGCCGCGGCCGACGTCGAAGAAGAGAAAATCAAGGAACAACAAGTCGAGCAGCACGAAGCCGAAGCCGCTGATAAAGCTGAGGAAAAAGCCAAAGAAGACGCCAAAGCCGATGCTGCTCTCAAAGCCCACACTGAAGTCAAAGAGACGAAACCAGAAAACAAAGCCTGACCCTTTTGTTGCTTTTCGATAACTAGACCGTTCAGACGAAACACGGTACCCTAACATTATGGTAGTGGGTATTGATGAGGTGGGACGGGGCTCCTGGGCGGGGCCAGTGGTCGCCGCGGCGGTTATGCTGTCGGCGCCCGTGCGCGGCCTTCGTGATTCTAAGCTATTAAGCCTAAGGCAACGTCAGCAGCTGAGTCGCATCATTCGCAAACACGCCCTGGCGATTGGTATTGGATGGGTACCGGCTTGGGTGGTGGATCGCTACGGACTCGATCAAGCGGTGCGCCTGGCCATGAGTGAAGCGCTGCAACAAGTGCCGCCGCTGTATGAACGGATTATTATTGACGGCAACCGCAATTTTTTACACGAAGCCGGAGCCGAGACACTGGTGCGAGCCGACCAACTAGTGCCGGAAGTCAGTGCCGCCAGTATTATTGCCAAGGTCGCGCGCGACGAGTATATGGCCAGCATGGCCCAGCGCTATCCTGATTATTGCTTTGAACAACACGTGGGCTATGGGACGGCCCTCCACCGCGAGCGCTTAGCCGTCCATGGGGTATGTCGGTTGCATCGTTTATCGTATCGCCCAGTTAAACTGTTTGCCATACAGGCATGAACACCTTAAACTCGGGTCGCCAAGCTGAACAGGTGGCCGCTGAGTTTTTGGTATCAAAAGGGTTCAAACTACTAGCCAGCAATTGGCGAACACCACGCTGCGAGATCGATATTGTGGCCGAGAAGCGTGATGTGATCCATTTTGTCGAAGTCAAATACCGCGAACACAATGGGCAGGGGTACGGTCTGGAATACCTATTGCCGCGTAAGCTAAAGCAAATGCAATTTGCAGCTGAGGTCTGGGTTCAAGACCACAATTGGTCTGGCCAATACTGTTTGAGCGCTGTTGAGGTCAGTGGACCAGCTTTTCAAGTCACCCAGTTTCTGCCAAACTTAACATAATGATTACCGACCGACACATGATTCATACCTCCGTGAACGCCCTGCTTATGAAACACGGCAAGGTCTTGCTCTCGCGTCGCCAAAACACCGGCTGGTCTGATGGGCTGCTCTGTATTCCAGGTGGTCACGTCGAGAAAGGTGAGACACCCCGTCAAGCCGTTATGCGCGAGATCAAAGAAGAGACTGGCCTCCTCGTTGATCCCACGCAGCTGCAATTTGTCTGCGTGGCGCAGCGCCACAGCGGCGATCGTGAATATGTGGCGTATGAATTCATGGTGGAATTGAGCTCCGAGCAAGAGCCAGAGAATACCGAGGCCGAATTGTGTAGCGAATTAATTTGGGTATCGCCAACAGACTTGCCGACAGATGTCATACCTGATTTTGCGGGCATTATAACCCGCGGTCTACTCGGTCGCGAGCCCTATCTTGAGCTGGGCTATGAACCTTAAACACCAAAGAACTGTTTGAGCGCCGCTTCTTCGCGTTCTCGCCAAGACAAACGGGCAGCAATTTCGGCTAGTGATATCTGGATATTACGCTTGAGCGATTGGTCTTTCATTTTGGGCTCAAAGAATTCGTGGTAGCGTGCTTGCCACTCTGGTGTTGTCATGGCGCGTGAAGCGTACCAAATAAAGTATTCCATCTTTTTACCTTCGCCAAAGACTTTAATGAGCCGCGCCCAGTTATCAAGCAACCACTGCCACGCCACTTCGCGGGTGTAGCGATTACTCAGCAGATAGGCAAACCAATGGTCAATATCTTGAGGTCGTATGACTTCAAAATCTTCCATTCCCCAGGAGACAATCCGCTGGGCAACCTTCTGGTCGCGTGTGGCACACAGGGCGGCGGTAATTGAGCTTTGGACATCCGGATTAGCGGTGCTCAAGTACTCTTTCATGAGCTGGGTTACAACGCTGGCCTTGCCAAAACGGACGGCGGTGCTGGCAATAAGGGGCCGGTGTTCAGCCGCGAGGCGCTCCACTGAGCCAGCCTGAGCAAAACGCCTTAGTGCTTCATCAAGAGCTTTTGGATCCTCACCGGCAAGAGTCAACGCCAGAGCGGTGGTACGCAAGTGTTTGGTGTTGGTATCATCACCGGCTTTATCATCCCAGTCGAGTCGGTGGTACCAGGTGGCAGCCAGGGTTCGTTTAAAAGCTCTAATGGCTTTTTCTACGTTATCGTTGCCATCAGTCAGGGTTTGGGCGCTGTTAATAACTCTAATCAACACCGTCCACACCGCATCACGTTCCTCGTCCTGACAGGTCTGCACTAGCTCAAGCAGTTCAGTGAGCATCACCGTGCCTTTCTGAGCCTGCAACAGCAGATCATTGAGGGCAATGATGCGACCCTCCGACTCGAGGGTTCGCTCGATGATGGCTTGCTTTACCTCTGCCCGAACAGCTTCATCCTCGTAGTGTGTAATAAAGTGACCGCTACCCTTGGGGTTAAAAATGACCGCATTGTTGGGATGCTTAGGGTGAGCTAGGAGCGTCTGTGTGGTCATAAGATGCGGCTTGAGCGGTTGGGTGGCCAGCAAGGGGATTGGCCACACTGTCTGTTTATCCTCGCTATCGAGCAAAAAGCGCTGTTGGGATAACTCAACGCCAGCAGCTATTTTTTTAACTGTTAACAAGGGGGTGCCGGACTGTTCGATCCACGGCGTCATAAGCGCACTGACGTTCTGGCCGCTGGCTGTTCCAAGTTCACGCCATAAGTCGCCACGTTCGGTGTTTTGGTAGGCGTACTTTGTGAAGTAGCTTTGCAGACCCTTGCGAAAGTCGGCCTCGCCGATATAATCAAAAAGCATTTTTAAGACTCGGGCACCCTTGGCATAGACAATTGACGGATCAAACAGACTGAGAATTTCATCGGGGTGGCTGACACGCACTCCAACTGGTTGGACATCTTTGTAGACGTCGCGGTTAGCCGCACCCAGAACCCGTCCCGACGTAAAGTCTTCCCACTCCAACCAATCAGGGTGCAAATTATCAGGCACCAAGCTTTCCATAATGCTGGCAAAGCTTTCGTTGAGCCACAAATCATCCCACCAGCGCATGGTTACCAAGTTGCCAAACCATTGATGAGATAGCTCGTGGGCGACCACCATGGTGACCAATCGTTCGCTGGAAATCGAGCGATTAACCGGATCGACGAGTAACCCAACCTCACGAAAGGTAATCAGACCCCAGTTTTCCATCGCCAGGCTGTCAAAGTCGGGTAAGGCAACTTGATCAATTTTGGGCAGCGGAAAGGGCATCCCAAAGTAGTCCACCAAAAAGTTTAAAACGGCAATCGCTTCCTTATTGGCATACTGCAAATGACTTTTTGGTTGGGCCACCGTTGCCCATGTACTGACGGTGACACCGGCGGCCGTTTTACCGGAGACACTTTGGAGCTCACCGTAAACAAACGCCAGCAAGTAGGTCGACATCTTCGGTGTCGGCTCAAACGTGATTATTTGCTGCTGGTTGCTGGTTGCTTGTTTTTGGATTGGTGTATTGGAGAGCACGGTTTCCCCGCTGGGGGTGGTCAATGTAAGTTGAAAGATAGCTTTGGCTTCAGGTTCGTCGATACACGGAAAAGCCTCCCTGGCATGGTGCGATTCAAATTGCGTAGCAATCAGCATTTTATCTTTCCCACGATGCTTATAAAAACACGGGTAAATGCCATTCATAGCGCGGGTAATTGTGCCCGTAAACGTCATAGTAATGGTGTACTCACCAGGATAGAGCATGTGCGAGGCATGCAGGCGAATTTCGTTATATGACTGGTGATGATTCAGGCGATCCACCGGTATCGTTTTGGTGCCTTTTTTGTCGTGGTGGGTAATTTCCGCACTGGTAATCTTCAGGCCATTCTGATGAAAAGTGAGTCGCTGTGACGGTCGACCAACCTTACGGCCCGTGATCGTAACAGTGCCCGTGAAGTCCATAGTATCTCGATCGGGTAACAGATCAAGTGTGTAGTGCGTAGGCTGAAACTGTGTAAATAGTCGTCGGACGGCTTTGCTCATACACCCGATTCTAGCACGCCCCATCACTTGCGACGACGCGAGGAGTGTAGTACAACGGATAAGGCAAATAAGAAAGTTTCAATGCTTGACAATCAAACAGTCGAGAGCTCCGAAGTTAGTGTGGTGCGTCAAAAGCTAGTGACAGCCTTCAACAAGATGAGTCACCCGGCTGGGCGCTGGCAAGCCGCCTGTCGGCTCATTCGTGGCGCAAACTATCGCGGCTGGCTATACACAAGTTCAGATGTTTCAGAACGGCGGTTTTTGCTCGCCGATCACACACCGCACTATGACTCCTTCTACATAGAACACGAAGTAACAGGCGTCGTCGAAGGACCCGAAGAGGCGCCACAGCCCCGTCATCTGCGCTTTGTGTCGGCCTATCACGTCTTGTTTGGTCGGCTCGGCCCTGGTCTCGATGATCGTTCACAGTATGCTGCCATGGTTTTAATGGAGCCAGTTCCGAGTCCGTCGTCCCTACCCAACGCCTTACAGCACCTACGAATAGATATTGTTACAAGCGAAGTGCAGCCTTTGTTTGGTGAGACTTCTGGCGCGTCTGACGGTAGTCCTCAGCGTGCAGCAACGGGCCTGACCAAACTCGGTGAGTTGACCTTAATGCTCGATACGTGGGTCTGATTGACTTGCCTAAATTGATACGTTATAGTTAGTCACGCATGAGTCGACCGGCAGGTCGACTTTTTTCATGCTCTAAGGAGACAACAATGGAATTAGATATGAAGCAACTGGCTCTGGCAATCCGCACGATTGCCGAGGAAAAGAATCTACCCGAAGAAATGGTCCAGGAAGTGGTTGAGCAAGCCTTGGCTGCGGCCTATCGTCGTGATTATGGTGACCGCGAACA
>CAYTTW010000053.1:0-5334 GCA_964441005.1 uncultured Candidatus Saccharibacteria bacterium
GTGGTATTGGCCTACTGCCTCGGAGTCATTATTATCGTTGGTCTCTTTGGGTTTAGCCTGGGCAGTCTTGTGCCCCACTTAAGCCAACCCGAAACGTTGAGTCGTGTTTCGGCCAGCAGTCTACTGACCATCTGGCATAACCCCCTCAACGTCCCACATAAGTTAGGCCTCTACGTGATACTTAGGGCAGGACTGCACTCCGCCTGGGCGCTACGCAGTGTCAGTGCACTCTGCGCCATGATTTTGGTTGGGGTCTTTTTTAGCTTGCTCAAAAACTGGTACACCACACGCATTGCGATGCTGGGCAGTCTGTTGTTTGCCACCTCCGCCTGGATGTTGCACATTGCGCGCTTAGCGACTCCTGATATATTGGTCGCAAGCTCGATACTGCTGGTATGGTGTGGCTGGCTGTTGCGCACCAAGCCACAGCACCGCTACGCTTTTACTCTATGTATTTGGATCTGTTTAGTACTCTTGTATATCCCTGGCTTCATTTGGTTTGTCGTAGCGGCGGCTGTCTGGCAACACCGGACTCTGCGGGCCTATTTACGGCAGCTCCCTTGGTGGTTTCTGAGCTTACTGAGTGTGGGCAGTATAGCGCTCATTTTGCCTCTGACTCTGGGCTTAATTCAGCACCCGGTCTTACTATGGAACTTTTTTGGTTTGCCAACTCATTTACTGTCGGTAGGTCAGATGTTCCATAACTTGATAACTATCCCGGCGCAGCTGTTTGTACACTACAGTGCTGGTCCTGAGCTGTGGTTGGGGCACGTGCCCTTACTCGATATTTTTAGCGGTGCCATGTTTGGCTTGGGAGCCTACGCCGCCTACTACGGTCGCCACTTGGATCGTAATCGCTGGCTCGGTGGACTGTTATTGGGCGGCTGCCTCCTCGCCGCTACCGGTGGACCACTCACGCTCAGTTTTATAATGCCCCTTATTTACCTCATTGCTGCTAGTGGGCTCGCCTTAATGCTGCAGCAATGGTTTACGGTCTTTCCGCGCAACCCGCTAGCCGGTGGTGTGGGTGCCAGTTTGATAACAGCAACGGTGCTATTAGTGTGCTTCTACAATATTAATCACTACTTTATTGCGTGGCCAAACGCCCCCGAAACCAAGGTAGTGTTTAATCAATCTTCTTAAGTTGCTACAATACATAAGTTAAGTATTCGCGAAATAAGGAGAGGTGACTATGAGCCGATTTGATCAGGCTAAAATGCTCTTGAAGGTCAAGAAACTACAGAAAGAACTCCAAAAACAGACCATCACCATCGAAAAAGGTGAGGGCGCGGTACGCGTTGAGATTACGGGTGAGCAGAAGATCAAAAAAATCCATATCGATCCAGAGTACGTCGACCTCAATGATGTCGGTCGCTTAGAACGCTGGCTCGAAGATGCGGTAAAAGAAGCAATTGCGGCGAGCCAAAAAATGGCTGCCGAAAAGATGCAGCCGATGATGGGTATGCTTGGTGATCTTGGCCTGTAGCACGCGCTATGCAAGTTTTGCCCCCTTCTTTAGACGCTGTCATTGATGCACTCGGTTCACTGCCCGGCGTAGGACCCCGTACCGCTCAGCGCTACGCCTACTATTTATTGCGCACCGATCCCAGCAAATCCCAAAAAATCGCTAAAACTCTGGAGCTGCTTCACGACCAAATTGACTACTGCCAAAAAACTTTCGCTCTCGTGGAAAAGGGCAAAAAATACTCTGATCTCTATACCGACCCCTCGCGCGATAAACAGCTCGTCGCCGTGGTGGCGGAGCCTTTTGACATTGTCGCACTCGAAAAAACCGGTCAGTTTAAGGGCACCTATCACGTATTGGGTGGGTTAATCTCACCAATTGATAGCGGCGGTCCCCAACATCTTAAAGTGAAGGAGCTATTGCAACGACTACGCGATGACAAGGTCAAAGAAGTTATCTTAGCCACCAATGCCAGTGTGGAAGGTGAATCAACTGCCCTCTATCTGCAACAGCAGATTCGGGCCGCCACAGGGAAGGTAAAGGTCACCCGCCTCGCTCGCGGCCTCCCCATTGGGGTTGACCTCGAGTATGCCGATCAGATTACCCTCGGCCGGGCGCTCGAAGGTCGTCAAACGCTCGTCTAACAGGTAGGCGATTCATAATTATCAGATATACTAATGCTAATGAGTAGTGAAGCCGTTGAGCTAATTAATCAAGCACAGACCATCGTGGTGCTGCAGGCCGATAATCCAGATGGTGACAGTCTGGCCACCAGCCTGGCGCTTGAAGAAATACTGAGCGAGCTTGGCAAGCAAGTCCATTTGTACTGCGGAGTTGATATCCCCAGTTATTTAACCTACCTGCAGGGCTGGGACCGAGTTAGCAAGGAATTGCCAAGCCACTTTGATTTGAGCATTATTGTTGATACCAGCGCCTGGAGCCTGTTCGAAAATATTCAAAAATCTGATCAGCAGCATTGGCTGCGAACGCGTCCGTGCTTGGTAATAGACCACCATGCCGTGCAGCCCAGCATTCCGTTTGCGACCGAAATCCTAAATCAACCTGCGGTGGCCACTGGTGAAGTAGTGTACGAACTAGCCACCAAGGCTGGTTGGTCACTCAACCTCAACGCCAAAAAAATGTTGGCCACCTCGATACTCGCCGACAGTCTGGGCCTGGTGAGCGAAGGCACGACGGCGCGCAGCATTCACATCATCGGCGAGCTGGTTGATGGCGGTGTCAAAATTGCCGAGCTAGAAAATGCTCGCCGGGAAATGATGCGTAAAGGCCCCGAGCTTATTCATTACAAAGGTGAACTACTGCAGCGCGTTGAATACCATCACGGAACCCGCATTGCGACCATCACCATCCCGTGGGCCGAAATTGAAAAGTATTCAGCGGCTTATAACCCTCCAATGTTGGTGCTTGACGATATGCGTCTGACTGAAGGCACAGAGCTAGCGATTGCTTTTAAAACCTACCCCGACGGCAAAATTACCGGCAAAATCCGTGCCAATTATGGCAAAACTATCGCGGGTGACTTAGCACTGCACTTTGGCGGCGGTGGTCACCGCTACGCCAGCGGTTTTAAGGTGACCGATGGCCGACCCTTTGATGAAATCAAAACGGAGTGCATCAGTCTGGCCATAGAATTATTGGATAAACTGGAGCAAGCAAAATCATGAAGCTCCATAATACTCTGACCCGAAAGCTAGAAGACTTTGAACCCATCAATAACGAGCTGGTAAAGCTCTACACTTGTGGCCCGACGGTCTACGACTATGCCCACGTCGGCAACTTACAATCCTTTATTTTTGATGACACTCTGCGGCGCGTCCTGCAAATATCAGGCTACAAAGTAAAGCACATCATGAACATTACCGATGTCGGTCACTTGGTGAGTGATGCCGATGAAGGCGAGGATAAACTCGAAAAAGGGGCCGAGCGAGAAGGTAAAACTGTCTGGGAGGTGGCCGACCACTATACCCAGGCTTTTTTGAGTGACGTCCAGGCACTGAATATCCTGCCACCCAACGGCTATAACGGTCGCCCCGATGGCTATGCCCGAGCCACCGACTTTATTGCCGAGCAAATTGCCATGATCAAGCTATTGGTTGAAAAAAACTTTGTATACATAACCGAGCAAGCTATCTATTTTGACGTGACCAAGCTACCTGATTACGGCAAGCTCTCGGGTCAAAAACTGAGTGATAAGGAAGTAGCCGTTCGTAAAGAAGTGGTGACCGATCCCGCCAAAAAACATCCGTATGATTTTGCGGTGTGGTTTTTTGCGATTGGCCATTTTAAAGACCATTCCATGAAGTGGCCCAGTCCTTGGGGAGAAGGCTTCCCAGGCTGGCACTTAGAGTGCTCGGCAATCATACATACACTACTTGGCGAGCCGATCGATATTCACACCGGTGGTGTGGATCACATTGGTACGCATCACACCAATGAAATAGCCCAGACAGAAGCGGCTTATTGCACTCCTCTTGCCAACTACTGGCTCCACAATGATTTTGTTTTAGTCGACGGCGTCAAAATGTCTAAGTCCAAAGGCAATTTTTACACTCTTAAAGACGTTGTCGACCGTGGCTATTCGCCTTTGGCTTTTCGGCTACTGGTCTTACAGTCTCATTACCGTTCACAGTTAAACTTTACCTGGGATTCTCTGGCAGCTGCCCAAAGTCGGCTCAAAGACCTTCAAGCCCTGGCTGACTTACGCTGGCAAGCAAGTGAGGGAGAGTTTAGCAACGACTACCTGAAACTCATCACCGACGAACTGCCGCAAAAAATAATGAGTGCCCTTCAAAATAACCTCGCCACACCCGAAGTGTTAGCGCTGATTAGCGAGTATGAGCCTCGCCTGGTTGGGGGGTACCGCTCCAGCGCCAGCGATGCGTTCTTGAACTTGCTCGATGTATTTGATAGGTCGCTGGGTCTACGGTTGCTCGAATCCGAAGATCTTTCGGTAGACCAAAAACAGCTAATTGCCGATCGCCAACACGCCCGTGCCGCCCAGAACTGGCAGCAATCTGATGATCTGCGTGACCAGCTGCAGCAGCAGGGAATTGGCCTACGCGACACCGAACAAGGACCAGTCTGGTTTCGGCTTTAAGCTTTTTCGCTGAGTGTTCTAATTTTGCGCCGGGCGAAATAGTCTTCGACTAAAATCTTGATACAGCCCGCCGCCGGAATGGCAATTAAGCCCCCAAGTAAACCGTCAAACCCAATACCGAGGAGCGCCGCCACAAAAACCAGCAGTGGTGTAAGCTCATTATGCTTAGCTTGGATGTAGGGCAAAATCGTAATTGACTCTAGCTGATAATAGATGACGAAATAAATCATCATGGTGATAGCCAGTGGCAGAGACGAAAACAAACAGGCAATCACGACCAGGGTTGAGGCAATCGGATTGCCAACCATTGGAATTAGACCACCAAGTGCAATAATGCCGGCGAGAGCCAGTGGGTTAATGTTGGCATGAAACAGACCAGCGGCAATGAGCAGTGCAATAAAGGCAAATCCCGCCGCAATCGTGGCAATAATGAGCTGTCCATTCACATAGCCAGTGACTACATGGTACATCTTGGCCGCGAGCTCCTTGTGATGTGTGCGACGCTCTTCGGGGTGAACGGCCCAAATTCTATCGAGCCACGCCGGACCCTCCACCAGCATCATAAAGGTCAGGACGAGTACGGTTAGGATCGATATGAGCGTTCCGCCAACCCTGCTAATGGTACTCAGTAACTGGCCACGCAACTGAGGAATATGGCTGCTAAAATCACGACTAAATTCATCCAACTGTTCGTCAATGTGATAGCGCCGAGCCAAACGGGCCGTGGCCGAATCCTGCGTTTTAAAGTCAT
>CAYTTW010000054.1:0-5282 GCA_964441005.1 uncultured Candidatus Saccharibacteria bacterium
ACCATTAGCTTTTTTGTTAGTAGGAGATCGATAAGTATAGACTGGCAGCTTGGGCATTTCTATACAATTTTCAGCATATGGGATAATACAAGGATGCATTATCTCGAGGTGCTAGTTGCCGATCAAAGCTATCACGGTGATGGACCACTAACCTATAGCAGCGAGTCACCATTGGCCGTTGGTCAGGTGGTCATTGTACCGTTGCGGCGCAAGACAGTTGTCGGTATTGTCGTCGGCGCAGTCAAACGACCGACGTTTGCAGCCAAGCTAGTGCTTCGGAGTATTGGTCAACCATTGCCGGCTGCCAGCTTGGCTCTCCTGCATTGGTTGAGCGCCTATTACCCGAGCCCGAGCGGGATTATTACTCAACAGTTTGTGCCCCAAAGCCTCAAACAACAATCGCGCTCTCCAGCATTAACGCCTGCTATAACATCAACTCTCACCCCACTGCCAGCTTTAACGAGCGAACAAAGGGCAGCCGTCCAAACGATTACCAAGAGCCAGCAGACGACGTACTTGCTCCATGGCGATACCGGCACCGGCAAAACGCGGGTCTATTTGGAATTGGCCGCTCAGCAGTTGGATCAAGGTCGGTCAGTTCTGGTTTTGACACCAGAAATTGGTCTGACACCTCAGCTCGAAGCCCAGTTTAGGACAACCTTCGGTCAGCGGGTTCTCATCATGCATTCGCAGTTAACACCGGCGGAGCGGCGCAAACGATGGCTAACAATTGTAAACAGCTCTGAGCCGGTAGTTGTGATTGGCGCTCGTTCAGCACTGTTTAGTCCCATACAAAACCTCGGGCTTATTGTGATCGATGAAGCCCACGAAACAGCCTACAAGCAGGAGCAAGCTCCCTATTATCACGCCTTCCGGGTAGCTGCCAAGCTAGCCGAATTGCAAGGCGCCAAACTAGTTCTTGGTACAGCGACACCAGCCATTCAAGATTACTATCTGGCTGAACAAAAAAAGCTACCGATTCTCCGTCTGACTCAATTGCCCTTAGGGTCGGCTCAGCCAACTCGTGTTCAAGTGGTGGCGCTGCGTGATCGTGAGCAATTTAGTCGTCGCCCACACCTGTCTAATCAACTCTTGGAGGCACTTCAAACTACCTTACAGGCGGGTGAACAAGCCATTGTTTTCCTCAATCGGCGCGGAACCGCGCGCTTGGTGCTTTGCCAGTTATGCGGTTGGCAAGCGCTGTGCCCCAACTGCGACTTACCACTTACCTATCACGCCGACAGCCATCAAATGCGTTGCCATACCTGTGGTCACAGTGACGGCACGCCCTCTAGCTGTCCAGTCTGTCAGAGCACTGACATTGTCTTTAAAAGTATTGGTACAAAATCCATCGCTGACGAGCTGGCCAAGGAGTTTCCCAAAGCCCGAATTCAGCGTTTTGACACCGATAATCTGAAAGCGGAGCGCCTGGAACAGCACTATAGCGCGATCCAGGCCGGCAAGGTTGATATCTTAGTTGGCACCCAACTGCTCGCCAAAGGTTTGGATTTGCCCAAATTATCGCTGGTTGGCGTGGTAGTGGCTGATACTAGCCTGTACTTTCCCGACTTCACGGCCGAGGAACGCACCTATCAATTACTTAGTCAGGTAATTGGCCGGGTGGGCCGTGGCCACCGACCTGGAACGGTTATCGTCCAAAGCTATAACCCCGACAGTCCGGCCATTCAGGCCGCTATTCACCATCAGTGGCCGGCGTTTTATAAGCAGCAACTCCAGGAGCGCCAGGCTTACCTTTTCCCACCATTTTGCTACGTCTTGAAACTAACCTGCCGTCGACGTAGCGACAAAGCGGCTATGACAGCAGCTCAGCAACTTATAGAACAGTTAGCCACAGCTGGTTTAGCGGTGCGGCTGGTTGGTCCAGCGCCGGCCTGGCACGAAAAGGTTGGTGGCTACTACCATTGGCAAATTGTCGTAAAAGCCAAGCAGCGAGCGGCCTTGCTGCACATTATCAAGCAGTTGCCAGCCGGTTGGTTGTACGATATTGATCCGATCAACCTACTATGAGAAGCTAGATTACTCCTTTATACTGGTCAATAATGAGTGCGAGCAAAGACAACATCATAGTGTTGCCCCACCCCCATTTGCGGCAACGTTCTCAAAAAATTAGTGCAATCACGAGCACTGTCCAGCAGCTGGTAGCCGATATGGAAGCGGCGGTCCGCGATTGGGATAGCAGCCGTGAACACGAGGTTACCGTGGCCCTGGCGGCCGTCCAAGTTGATCAGCTCTACCGCGTCATCATTGTGCGCGATGACTTCGACCATAAAACTAAAGCCAACTATCACGCGCTGATCAACCCTGAAATTATCAAATACGAGGGTGAAATGACCGAAGATTACGAAGGCTGCCTGAGCATTCAGCGGGTGTATGGGTTGGTGCCGCGACACTCCAAAGTCCGCCTCAAAGCCCTCGACATTCACGGCCAACCACTACGTATGAAGGCGGAAGGTTTTTTGGCCCGTGTCTTACAACACGAAGTAGATCACACCAAGGGCGTCATGTTTGTTGATCATATAAAGGATAAACCTGAAGCGTTTTTTGAACTCAATAATGAGGGTAAACTGGAGCCGCTGGATTACGAAAAAGAAGTGCGCAACAGCCAGATATTATGGAAGTAGTCATAGATGAATCGGTAGTTTTTTTTGGGAGCGGACCAGTCGCAGCCGCCTCGCTCGAATTCCTAGCCAAGCATTTTACGATTGAGGCCTTGGTGACCAAACCAGTTACCAGAGTCGAAATGGAACAGGCGGCGCCTGGTGTACGCAGTTATCACGTTCAAACCAAGCACGAGCTGACCGAGCTTATTCGTCAACGACCGTTTCGCAGCCGTATTGGTATCATCGTTGATTTTGGTATTATCGTCGAGCAAGCGGTCATTGATTATTTTCCCCTCGGCATCGTCAATTCGCACTTTTCATTACTCCCCCGCTGGCGGGGTGCTGACCCGATAAGCTTTGCCATTCTGGAAGGTGACCAAAAAACCGGCGTCAGTCTCATGTTAATTGAAGTCGAGCTCGATACTGGCAGCTTAATTGGGCAAAAGAGCCTCAAAATTGCCCCTAAGGACACCACACCAACGCTTACCAAGAAACTGATCGATTTGAGTAATGCCATGCTTATAGAGTATGTACCGCGCTACGCTTCTGGGCAGATCAAGCCGCACGCCCAGCCCCATCCGTCTCGTGCTACCTATTCGCGTAAACTGACCAAAGATGATGGTTTGGTTGATTGGCAGAAGCCAGCCGCAGTTATTGAGCGTGAAATCCGGGCATTTGCGGAGTGGCCAAAGAGTCGCACACAACTGGCCGGCAAAGAAGTTATTATTACCAAGGCCAGCGTCGAAGCCGAAAACGCAAAACACGACCTTGGAAAAGCCTTTATAACAGACACCAAAAAGTTAGCCGTCCAAACCGGAGCTGGGTTGATCATTATTGATGAACTTAAACCAGCCGGCAAAAATAATATGTCCAGCGAAGCGTTTATCGCTGGACATTGGCAACAATTAAAATAATTTAGGCGGCGGCAGGGGGTTGATCGGGTTGCTGCGCGGCAGCGGCCAGTATTTGCGGGGCCGCTTGTTTAATCTCGGTCTTGAGTTTCTCTAGCTCGTCGGCTACCACCTGCTTGTAATCTGGGAAGTTGGTCTCTAGCCACTTGAGCGCACCGGCTTCATCATTACGATCAATATAGCCCTCAAACTCGTCGAGTTGGGCATCGCTCATCTGCTCGGCCAGCTTCATGCCAACCCGCAGCTCCAGCGTTTCGTAGATGTGCGCCAGCATCTTATTCTTCTCGTCAACCGGTAATGTACCGAGACCCAGTTCTTTCAGTAAATCATCGTCTAGTTTAAACATTTGCTAACCTCTAGCCTATTATACTAACCAACGCGCTTTTGTGTAGCTCTATTTAGGGCTGTGTGGCTTGGCGTTGACTTGAGCGCTGACGAGCAGCATTCAGGTTGGCGCTCTGTTGAGCAACGGCTTGCTGCGCGTTGGCCGCTGGGGCCGGGGTGCTACCATTGCCAACGGCTGACCGAATGGCGCGACCCAATCGACGGACTCGTTGTTTGCGTACTTTATTGCCATTAACTTTTGCTAAGTAGGCTTCAATTTTGCCAAGACCTTCGTCTAGCTTGGTATGCAACGCATCACGCATCGCTCCGTACTCAGTGTCGGACTTGCCCACTGCATCTGTAAACGGCTTTAATGACGCTTCAGCCTTGTCGGCCAAAGTCTTCAGTTCATTGAATGTTTGCAGGTTAACAGTTGTTGGATTCTTGGCTAGTTCTTCCTGGCGAGCAAAGTAGTCATTTTCCCTGTTAAAGTGGTCCAAGCAGGCTGTTTCAGCGGGCCCCACAGACATTGGTAGAGTTTTATCCGTATTCAGACTATCAACCATGGCGGCAATAGCACTATCGTAGTCATCTTGATCGGCCGTAAACAGATCCTGAGAAGCGTCTTTGGCCTGGTCAGATAGCTTTATTAACTTCACGAGGCTACGAGCTTTATTGCCATTTAACTGTGCTTGCACTTCCGTATTAAACTCCGTTTTTAGATCAGCGTACCTCTGTTCGGGCGTCTTGATGGCGTTGGGAGTTGGTTGCAGTCCGGTCGTTGCTAAGCGGTCTAAGCGCTGCCGTAACTGCCAAATTTTGAGTTCTTCGCTATTGATCGGTCGAATGTAACTAGGTAGCTTTGGTTGACGGTGTGGATCGTACTCAACGTACTTGAAGAAATTACCATCGCTATCGGTTTGCGTGACGAGGTGTTCACTGCCATCAGCCTCTGTTTCGAGCAAATAAACTGGTAATTCTTTGTCAGAGCGTATGAATGGCTTGGTAGCTTCACTCTTACCAGAGCGCTGCGCTCGTTCGAGGTACTTGCTCATTTTCTCCTGAAGCACAAATTCAAGGTCGCTCAACTTGGTTTTATCATTAAATCGACGAACCCATTTTATCCGGTGTGCCAGCTCTACCATACTGAGCTGACTATAATCCTCAGCCGCCGGCATAGTGGCATCATATAGTTCATTATCGTGCGTATCGGTAAACGGTTGATAGCTCGGCTTTTTAGCTACAGACTTACCGTAGCGATAGTCATAGAAATCAGTTTGAGCCGGTTCTGCAGGTCGGCCCGCCATATAAGCCTCTTTATCATTCCGGCTCTGTTCCCACTCTTCATCAGATTGTTCGTATGGCTCGGCATTAATAACTTGAACACCATCTACTTCGGTAATCTCGGGCTGCCAGCCAATCGGCA
>CAYTTW010000055.1:0-5017 GCA_964441005.1 uncultured Candidatus Saccharibacteria bacterium
AAAGTTAGCGCTTTGACTCACCAGAGGTGGAATCACTAGCGAAAAAAAGCTAATAACAATGGCCAACACCACAATGTAGGCCAGGCCTGTCGCCCGTACCCGACTGCGGCTTTCGAGTCGCTTGGCAATCCAACTCACCGCCGGATTAAGCGCTAGCGCCAAAAAGAAGGCGACAAAAATCAAGGTCAGCACGTGCGTAATGCGTCCCAAAAAGCTGACAGCCAACAGTGAGGCGAGCACGACCAGCATGACACGGATGACGGTGCGATTGGTTATCGTAACGGTAATCTTTGGTTTTAGTAAACTCATTGTTTACATTATCAGCATTTGGCAATGGTTTTGCAATGTGCAAGCTCAAGCTATATTTGCGCGAGCGCTTGACGCAGTGGCCCGGGCAATAAGCCATGAGCCGCTTTGCTATCATGCAAAAAACTGACGGTTTCAAAATTAACTTGTGACCTCGCTTGCTGCACATCACTAAAGATGATGCGAAAATGTTGCTCAATAATATGATCAAGTGGATGACGATTCAGCTCGGAAGCAATTCGCCAGACCGGGATGGTTAGCTGCTGTTGGCAGTTATCGAGGGCCAGCAGTTGCGCGGTGCTAAATAAATGCGTTCGCAGATCATTGATATGCCACAAGTAGATATCAAACTTCATGGCCTCACGGGCAGCACCGCCACGTAACTTTTTAAACTCGCCGCGGGTTTGATGACCATGTTCGTACAGCAAGCGCAACAGAACTGACTTGAGTCCAAATGTTTTAACCAACCAAGCGGGACTGCGCCGCGCCAAAAATGTGCACCCAAGCCGGTACAGCAGCCGCTGAACATGGCCATACGGCAAGTCGTCTTTGTGTGCATAGCCACCTAAACTCACCAGCAAATCAACTTTTCGCTCGAGCTGCGGGTAGCGTTGCAACATCCGGGTGATGACCGCAAAACCAAAGCCAAAGCCAATGATTACCAACCGCCGACGTCGATAGCGTAATTTTACAAAGGCTGCTAAATAATCGGCCAGACTGTCTAACGAGGGCTGTTCACCAAGCTTGTAAAAACTTTCCATGCCACCCAGGCCAGGCAAATCCGGAATGGTTACCGTTCCGTATTGATTTAGGTTTACCGCTAATCCCCACCAACACTCTAAGCTCGTGTGTTGACCGTAGACAAAGAGAATTTCCTTAGCGTTTGATCGTTGCGCCGGCAAATATAACATCCGGCCTTGTAGGCCGTTCATAATCAGAGGCTCAATAAAGGCAGCTGGATCGGTGAACTTTTTGTATCCCATCGTACTAAAAACTCTACGCTATCAGCAGGTGTTTGCAAATAATTTGTTTAGATACGACGCCAGAGACGCCAAGACAGCGGTGGTGCACCAATTGGTGCACTTAGTATTAGCGACGATGAAGTTACTTGCTTGTTCACGGTCATTTGGATAGAGCCGACAACTTGATGAGGCTGCGCACCGACTGAAGCTGGATTAAGAGTCAGCTTAATATTTGGCTTTGTGCCTTTCCACACCACAACTGACAAACTCTCGGCGGCTTGAGCATCGATGCGTAAACCCCATGGCACCGTATAGTGAGCGAAGACCTGTCCAGCCTGAACCACATGAAGTTGCTCAAACCCCTGACGTGCTGCTTTCAGTAAGCTCTGACTATCACGCATCGCTGTTTGTAAATCCGGGGCACCAACAATGGCACCAATCATGGTGGTCTGATGCCCGTCGGGCAAGCCGAGCGGTGCAGAAAATAAGAAGCACCCGCCAGCTTCGGTAGTATTGCCGGTTTTAATGCCAGTAATGCCGTCCTGGCCAAGTAACCAGTTGACGTTGTGGATGGTGCCGGCGACCGGAATTGTCGCGTCACTTTGACTCACAATTTGGGCAATCACGGGATTACGCAAAGCCGCTTCGCCTAACGCCACGAGGTCACTGGCTGTACTGGTGGTTTGCGGCGAAAAGCCGCTGGCGTCACTAATATGCGTCGTGTTGAGACCCAATTTGGCGGCTTGCTGGTTAGCAGCAATAACATAGGCGTCCTCTGATCCAAAGGTCCAGCGCGCCAGACTCACGGCCATATTGTTGGCAGAGGGGAGTAGCAGGGCTTGTAACGCCTGGTACTCTGTTAACTGCTCTCCGTCAGCAATGGCTACCACTGAACCATCTTGCGCCAAGTATTGTTGATAGAGCGAAACATCTTCGCTATCCAGCGTCAGAGTGGGACCGGCTTCATTGAGGTTAAGGGGTTTTTGTTGGAGGATAGTTAGGGCGGTCATAACTTTGGCCACGCTAGCAATCGGCACAGCTTTTTGTGCACCGTTGTAGGCCAGCAGCCCAAATTCTGGCGTACGTAGGGCGGCTTGGCCGTAATTGGGCCACGGTAGGTTGATCTTGGTTGAGGTAGGTAGTGCATACGGCAAGGTTTGGGCATTAATTTGGGGTAACGGACGATAATACTGTCCCAGACTAATAAGTAGTAAGATGGCCAGCACCATAAGCAGCCAACGCAGCCGAAATTGACGACGTGGTTTTGATAGATGCTTCAGCTGCTGCGGTTCAATGATGCGCATAATCTTTATGCCTAAGTATACGGTATGTGTAATTGCTTTTGTTTTGTACTGCATAACCATAGAATAAGGGCGGAAAAAATAGGAGGGGATTATGGATGTAGCACTAAAGTGCGGTGGCGATTGTCTAAACTGTGAGGCTTTGCAAACATTTGCCGATAAACGCTCGGTGGCCGAAGAGGCCGCCAAATCGGTAGGGCTCGTTGTATCAGTTGGAAGAATTATCTGCCAGGGTAATCATAATGATCCTTACTTTTGCACTGCACGGGTCACTGATTCTGTCGTCGTTTTGGAGGGGCAAGAAATTCCGACTATTAATGAACCATTGTTTCCACTACATCGAGTTCCGGGCGTCGCTGTTGAGCCAGCGCTTGGCTAATACTACTCCGTAAGCTAAAATCTAATCTGTTGAACCCTAAACAAGCATTTCACTGAATTGTTTTGGAGAACCCAGCATATTTCGGGATCGTCTAATGGTAGGACAACGGGTTTTGGTCCCGTCAATCTAGGTTCGAATCCTAGTCCCGAAGCCACTTCCTAAGAATTACATTATTTAATAACTAAGCTTATGCACATTGATCCACGATTGAATGATATTACTGACGGCCTGTATCGAGTCGCTGTTAAGGCCTTAATCATCAATAATAAGAAACTGCTCGTAATACAGGAGCTGGATGATGAGTGGTGGAGTGTGCCTGGTGGCGGCATTGATTACGGCGAAGATGCTGAGGCCGCATTGAAGCGTGAACTTGAAGAGGAAATTGGTGTGGCTCAAAGCGAAATCAAGATGGCAGAAGCGGTTGCTTTTGTCACCATAGGAGCCGTTGTTGATGGCATTCCGCGGGCCAACCTCTATTTCAATGTAACTGTGCCCCTAGATAAGGTTAAGAAAACCGATCACATCGTTGACCTCACATGGGCCAGCACCACTGAATTATCTAAACTTTACCTTAGTCCCTCTATTAAGATTGCGCTCGATAAACACCTGGATTTGTTGGCAAAAGGCTAGCTAATATGAGTCACTCAGCTGGTGGGCGCGGCAGCATTAGGCCGCAGAATATTATTCACAATTTGGTCAATTTGATCGTTAGACAGGTTAGCCTTAACCGAATAGCCGGCGATGCCCAAATCTCGGAGACCCGGCGGCGCATCAGCCTCATTGAGGTTTGAAATAACGTAGACCGGGATCTCTTTGCCCCATTTGCTGGCTCGCATTTTCTGCAGTATTTCGTCACCCGATATGTCTGGCACCATGATGTCCAACAGCACTAGGTCAGGATGTTCTTTTTGAATGAAATACAGGCCAATAATGCCGTTGTAGGCAATGTAGCAAGTGTAGCCAAGAAGCTCTAAGCGCGTTTTATAAATTTCCGCCAGGCTTTGATCGTCTTCAACAATGACAATTTTTTGTTGGGGAGAATTTGGATCCATATTGTTTATCACTGTAGCGCACACCGAGCCTATTTACTACACTGAATTACTTCGCGTATTTCTCGGCGTTGTGAACCAACGCCTGGCCGTTGCCTTGATCAAACCAGTAGCGGTAGGCAAAACTTTTATCATCGTGCCGCTCAGCCCACATGGTGGACGCGTAGCGAATATAGTTATGCGTCCCTTGGTCAGTCACGGCATTCAGGCCACCATGTTTGTAGGTAATCGATGCCCCTTCGCCGCCATAATACCAAGCGGCCACTAGTCCGCCCGTTTGATTCCAGCTCGGTCCTTGACTGGACTTGCCAAATTCGTCAGCCAACCGACGAAGGTTAGCTGCACCAAACTCAATGGCAGTTTCTGGATCGTGCAGGTCATAGGTTGAGCGTGGTTTATGCAGAAATTTAGTGGCTATATCGTGCGCTCGGTCTGGCGTAATTTGCATGAGGCCCAACGCCTGGCCACTATCGGCATTTGGATCACCACCCGACTCAATTGTCATAATGATGGCGACCAGGTTAGGATCAATCTGATATTGCTTTGAGTAGCGCTCGATAGGTTCGCGCCAGCGTTTGACGGTATCGGGCAACCAGGGAATGACCATGGCCGACTGAGCTTCACCATTTTCGGGCCGCAAGGCTTGCGGTTGGGTCGCAAAGCGAACGACCGCTTCACCGCCCAGGGTTAAAAGCACCCCAGCCAACAGACCAGCACCCCCAATTTTCAGTACGTCTCGGCGCGTTACCCGCGCTTCGCGGCTGTCTTCCTCCATATAACTTCACTATACGCCACCAAGAACCAGGCGTAAAAGTGAAGGTTTTAGGAATTTTCGCGGCGCTGAATCGTAGCCAGAACCGACACCATGTCGTTTGGTCGAAGCACCCGACGCTGACGTGCCCGGATCATCTCGGCGCGCAAGCGAGGGTCGTTTTCTGGTTTGGTGTAGGTTATTTTTACCTCGGGTAGCTGTTCAAACTCAACCGGGAAAGTGCCTGGCATTGCACCCACCGCATCGGT
>CAYTTW010000056.1:0-4987 GCA_964441005.1 uncultured Candidatus Saccharibacteria bacterium
CTAACGATTGTTCACTGCGCAAAAATCCTTCCTTATCGGCATCGAGAATGGCGACGAGGCTAACTTCCGGCAGGTCGAGCCCCTCGCGCAGCAAGTTGATGCCGACTAGCACATCGTAGACCCCGAGGCGTAGGTCGCGCAGAATATCGGTGCGGTCCAGCGTATCAACGTCACTATGCAAGTAGGTCACTTTGACATTAATTTCACTAAGGTATTCGGTTAGATCTTCGGCCATCCGCTTGGTGAGGGTTGTCACCAGTACGCGCTGATGTTTTTCAACCGTGGCCCTTATTTCACCAAGCAAATCGTCAATCTGGCCCTCAATTTTGCGGACTTCAATTTGTGGATCGAGCAGTCCGGTGGGTCGAATAACCTGCTGTGCCGGCGCCGGACTGCGGCTGAGCTCGTAGTCCGCCGGTGTGGCACTGACATAGACAACTTTGTTAATATGACGCTCAAATTCGGTAAAAGTCAGTGGCCGATTATCCAGCGCACTGGGCAAACGAAAGCCATGTTCAACGAGCACTTCCTTGCGGGCGCGGTCCCCATTGTACATGCCGCGCACCTGCGGAATGGTCATGTGCGACTCGTCGATAAACAGTAGGTAATCATCTGGGAAGTAGTCCAGGAGCGTGGCCGGCTGCTCGCCGGGTTCGCGATTCGTCAAGTAGCGAGAGTAGTTTTCGATGCCCTTTACAAAGCCCGTTTCCTCGAGCATTTCCAGATCAAATTTGGTACGCTGCTCGAGCCGCTGGGCCTCGAGTAACATGCCGTGCTTACGAAAAAAGGACAGTCGCTCTTGCAGTTCGTGCTCAATGTGCCCAAGCGCCGTTTTGAGCTTATCGAAAGGAGTAACGTAGTGGCTGCCGGGAAAGACTTGGAGCTGATCCAGATTGGCCAAAACTTCCCCCGTTAATGGATCAATTCTGGTGATCCGCTCGATCTCATCACCAAAAAACTCCACTCGGTAGGCCATTTCTTCACCAGCCGGGAAAATATCGACCACGTCACCGCGCACCCGAAAGGTGCTCCGGTGAAAGTCAATGTCGTTACGCTGATATTGAATATCAGTGAGCTGGCGCAGCAACTTATCCCGCAAGCGCCGTTCAGCTCGCTTCATCGTGATGGACAGTCCATTATAGTCTTCAACCGAACCAATACCGTAGATGCAGCTGACACTGGCCACGATAATTACATCGCGGCGGGTGAGCAGGGCATCGGTCGCCGCATGCCGTAAGCGATCAATTTCTTCGTTGATTTGCGAATCTTTTTCGATGTAGGTATCGGACCGCGGTATATAGGCCTCGGGCTGATAATAGTCAAAATAGCTCACAAAGTAGTGGACGGCATTATCCGGAAAGAAACTGCGGAACTCGCTGTACAGTTGCGCCGCCAGCGTTTTGTTGTGACTCAGCACGAGCGTGGGCTTCTGTTGCTGGGCAATGACATTGGCCATAGTGAAAGTTTTGCCGGAACCGGTGACGCCGAGCAGTACTTGTTCCCGCGTGCCTTGCTCTAATTTGTCAACCAGCTGTGCAATTGCCGTCGGCTGATCGCCGGTGGGCTGGTAGTCTGAGCGCAAACTAAACGTGGCCATCCTTATATTGTAGCAAGCAATCTAGGGGTCGTGGTGAACTATTGGTAGAGCTTCAAATAGTCGTGGTGGGTTTCGTCAAGCAAGTCGATCAGAGCCGTAATAAGGGTATCGGCATCCTCGGCATAGATAATATTGTCACTACTTCGTTGACCGGCGGCTTTGAGGATATTTTGGACATCGTCACTGACGCCACCAGCCCCATGTAGTAGTCCCACTGGTGTTTCAGTTTCCATGGCAATCGTAAATTCGTGCAGGGTGCCGAGGCGCCCACCAACACTCACGACAGCATCTGCCGAATTGATGAGCAGGGTGTCGCGACCAATGTAGTGCAAGCCGGTATAGAGAATAGTGTCATAGGCCCTCACCGGTAAGCGATACTTCAAAACGTGCTCAATTTTGCTGCTGGCCGGACTCAACCCTACGCTCATAATGCCGCCGGCCGCTTTATAAGCCTCGGCCGCGTAATTGGGCAAACCAACGGTGGCACCGGTTAATAACGAGTGTCCAGCCTTGGCAATGGCCTTGCCAGCGGCAATCGCCAATTGCCGTCCCTCTTCAACGCTATGCCCCTTAGCGGCACCCGATACACATATTTGATACCCGCTCATGCTTCCCACCGACTTGCCAGGACTGTGAGTGGCTCATTGTTGGTATCCAGCTGTTTGAGTAACTGCTGTTCAATAGTTTGCTGACCGAGGTAGCGCATAAAAATTTCGTTCCACAACGCGGTCCGTAAGTGATAGGCTACACGCCCAGAGTATGGCAGATGATTGCAATAGTTGACACACATGTCCATCAAATTAAAGCTCACTGGCACACCAGCTGGTTGCATAGCGCCGACATAATCCATGTCCTGCCAGAACTTGAGGGCCGGTTCAATGCGGTATAAGACGTCCTCAGCCTGGCGCCACAACAAGTCTTCGGCTTGAATGTGTGGTTCAAAAATTTCGGGGTGATGCGTCTGACGACCGTAGTAGCGCTGCACAACGCGCCAATGGAGATGCTGGCCAGCCACGATCGCCGCATTATTGGGATCGTGCAACAGCGTATCAACCAGAATGTTGCCAAATTGAGGCCGTAGCTGGTGGAACTTAAACCACGTACTGTACAGACGTAGTTCATTTGCATAATGCAGTAGCAGCAATAGCGTGCTCAGACAAATACCGGGTAACTCACTCATCGGCATGGGCACGATAGCAATGACACCCAACTCTTTCAGGTGCGTCAGGTGATGATGGCGCCTGGCCACGTAGCCGGGCGCAATTGCGCCCCACCGCTTGGCGTCGAGCTGAATAACCTGGAGACGTCGTAATTCAAAATCACTAGCGGTGAGGTATTTGTAGCTATGAATAAATTTATCGAGCCAAGCCTGGCTTTCCACTAAGCGTAGACCGGCAAACAGTTCGCTAATCGCTTCACGCTTCAGCATGGAATCAACCGACTTATAACCCAATTGTTTCATAAGCCGCTTGGGTGGCATCTTCTTGAGCAGCTTGCGGGCACTGGCCGGCTTCAACGTCCAAACCGAGCGCGGCAAGTCGAGTGACTCAAATAGCTCAACCACCCTGGGTACCACGTCCTCAACCCGCGACGGACGAGGGGCGCCAATGACTTTCAGCAAAAACTGGTCATGTCGCTTAGCGAGCTGCACAAGTGCTTCATAGAGCTCAGGACCGGTGGTATCCTTGGGATCAAGCCCAAGTTCGCGTGTCCGCAGATGGACCTTACCAATTATTTCGGCTGTCAAGCGAATGTCTTGACCGGGCTGACCGCTCACCTGTTCGAGCTCCCGGATACTCAGGCTAAACATCGGCTCAATAGCACCCAGCAATTCGGAGAGTGTATGCGACATAGTTACCATAAGCATATCACTGGCACAGGGAGGTCGTCCAGAGACAAGTTATAGCTTTTCAGGACGGTACCAGGCCGGTGAATGTCGCAGCAAGACGCTTAGTTGTTCTTCGTTTAAAAGACCTTTTTGGGCGCCGGTGTATTGCACCACGCTCATCGAGTTAATTGGCGCCCACTGGAGCGCACCTTCAATATTGCTCCCCTTGATGAGCGCCGCCACAAAGGTTGAGGTGAAAGCATCGCCAGCCCCCGTGCGTTCAAATGGCGGCTTGGGATCAGGATAAATAGGCATCTTAAAACGGTTCTCGCCGTCGCTGGCGTAGGCACCGTCGTGTCCATCACTAATCACTACAATCTTCGGTCCTAGTTCATGCAAGCGGTTAAACAGATCGTGAATATCGCTATGATTACCTCCCGAAATTGTAGTCGCTTCCTCGCGGTTGACGGCCAAGACGTCACTGCGGCGGTACAGGTGGCGCAGGCGCTCCACACCGGCCTCAATTTGAAAGGTTCCCGGTTGAAAGGCTAATTTGACATCCTTATGGGCTTCCAGCCAATCGGCTAAATCATCATGAAACGGCAACGCGTGCTTGCTGATCGAGCTAAAATAAATCCACTTGGGTGTCTCGGCCGGATGGAGGTGGGGCCAGTGGTAGTCGTATTCCTCGTGTTTAATCAGAATTGTCCGTTCATCTTTG
The DNA here is from genome assembly GCA_964441005.1 of uncultured Candidatus Saccharibacteria bacterium. Taxonomy (GTDB): domain Bacteria; phylum Patescibacteriota; class Saccharimonadia; order Saccharimonadales; family CAYTTW01; genus CAYTTW01. The sequence goes on from CAYTTW010000056.1 coordinate 4,147, forward strand.
TACCACAGTACGTAATGATAATTGCTCAATTTATCCGGATTTATGCGCACAAAGTGGGTCGCCACTTTGTTTTTGTGCAGGGCACTAATCATGTCCCGACCATACTTATCTTCGCCAACATTGGCCACCAGGCCGCTATGCAGACCCAGTCGGGCAAAGCACACCGAGGCATTGGCCGCATTACCAACCCCTTCAATCACCTCGGCGTGGTCAAAAGGTACTTTGGTGCCAAATGGCAAGGCTAACCACTTGCCGTGTTCGTTTTCATAGGTGTGTTCGTAGGTGTCTTCGAGGCGAATAAAGGCATCAGTAACGATGTCGCCCACGGCCAGTACGTCTAGTTGTTTCGTCCCACCCATGTCTGTCTTATATCCTATTAGCTTGCAGCCATTGTCCCATACTTATTTATCAGAAAGCAATAAATTACACCCGGGCCTTGCCGGCGGCGTTAAACATATCAATTTTGCTCTCAACGACTGCCTGAACCGCATTAATCACTTGGGGCATGAGTTTGACCACAGCGTATTCTGTTTTATTATCAGTCAAAACACTCTCTAAGGTTTGACGGTAGGCTACCCGCATATCGGAATTGATATTAATCTTACTGACACCTATTTTGACGGCGTCTTCAAAGTAGTGCCCCGGCGTACCGCTACCACCGTGCAAACTAATATTGCAGTCAATGGCTTCACGGATGCGTTTTAACAGCTCCAAATCAAGCATTTTGGGCACAGGATATTGACCGTGGAGGTTGCCAATGGCGGCCGCATACGTGTCAATCCCGGTGGCTTCGACAAACGCTTTGGCGCCGTCGGGTGTGCTAAAGGTTTTCTTAATTTCG
>CAYTTW010000057.1:0-4970 GCA_964441005.1 uncultured Candidatus Saccharibacteria bacterium
TTCTACTGATACGCCCACCACCGAACCCTCCACCCGCCCGTACACTCTTACCCACCACGACGCGCTTCCGATCTACCTAGCCTTAATTGAGGCCCAGCTAGAGCAGCCCACCTACGCCAAAGCTCTCGCCAACTGGTTTGTAAATGTCGAAGTTCCCCTGCGGCGTACACAACTCGAACTAGCGGCCAATAATAAACAGCGCGCCACGCACTACCCGGCGGTGTACGCCTTGGTGCAGTCTGGACAATTGAGCTCCACGAACGCCAAACAACTCTTACAAAAACTCTTAGAAAAAGACAGCAACGCAGAAGATGTTGCGGCACTCGCTAAGGCTCAAGGCTTGTTACAACTTTCCGATTCAACCGAGCTTGAGAAAATTGTTGGTGAAGTCTTGGCGGCCAACGCCCAGGTGGTAGCCGACGTCCAGGCAGGGGAAACGAAAGCGATTGGTTTCTTGGTGGGACAGGTCATGAAGGCCACGAAGGGCCAAGCTAACCCCGGGTTGGCACAGAGCATTATAAAAAAACACCTAGGTCTCAATGAAGACGCCACTCCGTAAGGCCGTTATTGCCGCCGCTGGTTTTGGGACACGTTTTTTGCCTCAGACCAAGGCCATGCCCAAGGAAATGTTGCCGCTGGTGGATAAGCCAATCATCCAATATGTGGTGGAGGAACTGGTGGCCGTGGGTATCAAAGATATTGTCATTGTGACCGGCTACTCCAAGCGCAGTATCGAGGATCATTTTGATCGTCCCAGCCAGGATTTAATTGCTAACCTCGAGCAGGGTGGCCCAAGCAAAAAACCGCTGCTTGAGGCAGTCAAGGCCATTTCGGAGCTGGCCAACTTTGTGTATTTGCGCCAAAAGGGACCGTACGGTAACGGCACGCCGCTGCTAAATGCCGAACACCTGATTGGCGATGAGCCATTTATCTATACCTGGAGTGATGATTTTATTGAGGCCCGGCCATTGCGTTTTCAACAAATGATCGATGTCTATAACGAATACGGCTGCAGCGTTTTAAGCTGCATGAAGGCCGTGAGTCCCGAAGATTATAACCGCTATGGGTTTGCCGGCGGTCGTCAAATCCGAAGCGGCTTGTTAGATGTTGAATCGCTGATAGAAAAACCGGGCAAAGCCAAGGCACCCTCTGACCTGGCCACTGTCAGTGGCTTCCTGCTCACGCCAGATGTGTTTCCGGCGCTCCACGAGGCCGCTGACCAATTGGAGGCTGGCCATGAGCTCTATGCCAATGACGCGCTCCAGCTGATGCTGAAGCAGAAGATCCAACTACTGGCCTGTGAAATCCAAAACGGCAAGTACCATGATGCCGGGAATAAGCTCGAGTATTTGAAAACCGTCGTCGACTTTGCCCTGAAGCACGATGATATTCAGACAGAATTCCGGGAGTACCTTAGAGGTCTGGTGTTATAGACGCGGTGCGCTATACTAGCAATAGTATGGAAGCGAACACCAGCTTGGAAGTTTTGGTCGCCATCGTCTCACTCACGTTGTTCGTATTTCTAGTAATCGGCATCGTTGTCCTGGTGAAAGTTAGTCAACTGGTTGATCAGCTCAAGCGCGTTACCGACAAGGCGGAAAGTCTCATGGAGCAGGCGGAATCGCTCGGCTCGTTTTTCCAGAAGAGTTCAGGACCGGTCATGATTGGCAAGTTATTAGCCAACATGTGGCACCACGTAACAGCTAAGCGAGGTAAAGACGATGGAGAAAAAGACTAAACGGTTTGCGATCGGGACCCTGGCGGCCCTCGGCGTCGGCTATGTAGCCGGCATTTTAACCGCCCCTAAGAGCGGCAAAGAAACACGAGCTGATCTTCAAAAAGCGGCCCAAAAAGCGAAATCGGAGGCCGAAAAAAGGCTCAAGCAACTGCACAGTGAACTAGGGGACTTAATTACCCAAGCTAAATCAACTGCCAGCAAGCTCAAAAGCTCAGCCCAAAGCGAACTCCAAAAAGCCATTCAATCGGCCACCCAGGCCAAAGACAAAGCGCGCTCTATCCTGTCGGCCATCCACGAAGGCGATGCTGATGATTCAGACCTCCAAAAGGCTATTACTGACGCCAAACAGGCGATTAAGCATTTGAAGACATATCTCGGCAAGAATGGCTAAGCGAGCCACTTCCAAAAAGGATTTCGAACAACTGGGTCAAATGCTCGTCAATATCTATGAATCGGGCTACATTGACCGCAATCAATCGTACAAAATGACCTTTATTAAGGGCGTACTCGGTGGTCTCGGTGGAGTGATAGGTGCAACGGTCGTGGTCGCCCTGCTCTTGTGGTTTTTAAGTCTGTTTCACCATGTTTGGTTTGTGAAAGGTATCACCGATCAGGTATACCAAGAAATTCAGCACGCCCAACAGAAGTAGTGTTGTAAAAGCGTGCCACTGCGACCTTTCGTTGAAGCATTTTCGCTATAATGAAGTGATTAACTATGGCCACTAAAACACTCACCGCTGCCGATTATGTGCATTTGCACAATCATACGCAGTACAGCTTGCTCGATGGCTTAACTAAAGTACCGCTATTGATTGAACGCGTCGGTGAACTCGGCATGAAATCCGTAGCCATAACAGATCATGGCACCCTTTCTGGTCTTATTGAATTCTATAAGGAAGCCAATGCTCATGACGTAAAGCCAATTCTCGGCATCGAAACCTACGTGGCTGCCCGGCGCCTGAGCGACAAGGATCCAGCCAAGGATAAACTCAACTACCACCTTATTTTGTTAGCCATGAATCACACCGGCTACCAAAATTTGCTGCGGCTGAGTACAACCGCCAATTTGGAAGGTTTTTACTACAAACCACGAATCGACCACGAGCTGCTGGAGCAATATAACGAAGGCTTGATTGTCCTCAGCGGTTGTATTGGTGGAGAGGTTGGTGACTTACTGCGGCAAGGTCAGTACGACCAAGCCAAACAGGTAGCCAACTGGTATAAGGGTGTTTTTGGTGATCGCTACTATTTGGAAGTGCAAGACCACGGTCATCCGAAGCATCCCTCAGCCTGGGAAGAGCAGGTTACCGTTACTGAGCAAACCTTGCGTCTGGCTAAGGAACTTGACATCGAGGCGGTACTGACGTGTGACGCTCATTACCTGCGGCATGAGGATCAGGCTGCGCACGAAATTCTATTATGTGTCCAAACCGGCGCCTTTTTGACTGATGAGAAGCGGATGAGCCTCAAAAACTTTGAACTCCACGTAACCGATCCGCAGGAGATTATAAAACGGTGGGGCAAAGAACATCCGCAGTTAATCACTAATACCAAGAAAATAGCCGAACGCTGCCAGGTGGAGATCGAGCTCGGCAACATCCTCATTCCAAAATTTCCCGTACCTAAAGGCGAAACCGAGCGCAGCTATCTCGAAAAATTGGTGTATCAGGGACTGGCTTGGCGCTACGGTGAGCAAGCCGAAGCTGATAGCCAGAAACTGACTATCGCCGCTGCCAAAAAAACACTGCCTGGTACTATTCTGGAACGCGCCGAGTATGAACTAGGCGTCATTGAGCAGATGGGTTTTTGCGGCTACTTTTTGATCATTTCTGATTTTATTAACTGGGGGAAAGACCAGGGCATTGTGTTTGGACCAGGTCGAGGGAGTGCCGCTGGCTCGATCATTGCCTTTGCGCTGAAAATTACCGAACTTGATCCGTTGGCTTACGACCTGCTGTTTGAGCGCTTTCTTAACCCTGACCGAATTTCCATGCCCGATATTGATATCGATATCCAGGATTCGCGGCGCGATGAAGTCATTCAATACTGTATCGACAAATATGGCAGTGATCGTGTAGCTAATATTGTAACCTTTGGTCGCATGGCCGCCCGTAACGCGGTGCGCGATGTGGCGCGGGTGCTTCAAGTACCCTACGCCGAGGCCGACCGGCTGGCCAAAATGATACCGCAGCCAATTCAAGGACGCCATATCCCGCTGGAAACCTCCTTGCAGCAGGATGTGAACCTCAAGCACGAATACGAGACAAATGATACGGCCATGCGTGTCTTTGACTTGGCCATGCAGCTGGAAGGGACGATACGGTCGCATGGTGTACACGCCGCTGGCGTGGTCATTGCGCCCGATGACATTATTAAGTATGCGCCGCTGGAAAAGGCCCAAAAAGGCGTCGTTGCCACCCAGTACTCAATGGGCCCGATTATGGATGATCTAGGCCTGCTCAAGATGGATTTCTTAGGGCTATCGAACCTGACGATCATTAAGAATGCGCTCAGGATAGTTAACAGAGTTTATGGCCGGGCGATTGATATCGATGACGTCCCACTTGATGACGCCAAAACTTTCAAGCTATTTCAAAATGGCGATACGACTGGCGTCTTTCAGTTTGAATCGGCCGGCATGAAACGCTATCTCAAAGAGCTGAAGCCAACGATGTTTGACGATTTAATCGCTATGAATGCGCTCTATCGACCCGGTCCCATGCAATGGATCGAAGACTTCATTGCCCGCAAGCACGGACAACGTCAAATTGAGTACATTCACGCAGCCATGGAGAACACCCTCAAATCAACCTATGGAGTCATCGTCTATCAAGAACAGGTCATGCAGATCAGCAAAGAGATGTGCGGTTTTAGTGGTGGTCAGGCCGATACCCTGCGTAAGGCCATTGGCAAGAAAGATCCCAAGGTCCTGGCGAAGCTCAAGAATGATTTTATCGAGGGGGCCATTAAAACGGTTGGTGCTGACCGGGCCTTAATGGAGCGCTTTTGGAAAAATCTAGAAGACTTTGCCGCCTACTGCTTTAACAAGTCACACGCTGCGTGCTATGCCTTGATTGCCTACTGGACGGCCTATCTGAAGGCTCACTACCCGGCGGCTTTTATGGCGGCGCTGATGACCAGCGATTATGATGACACTGACCGATTGGCAATTGAGATTGCCGAGTGTAAGCACATGGACATAGAAGTGTTGCCGCCCGATGTGAATGAGTCA
>CAYTTW010000058.1:0-4791 GCA_964441005.1 uncultured Candidatus Saccharibacteria bacterium
TCGACCTCCGCGTCCCAAACGCGGCGCGCTAGCCAACTGCGCCACACCCCGTGGCAAGCAGTATTCTAGCAGAAGGCCCCTCCTTGTCATAGTGACAACGCAGCCATATTTCAGATCAAAATATGTTACAATGACACCTAAATGAAGTATGCGTCAATCTTCTTTACGATCCTGTTAATTTGGATTGCCGTCATATTGATGGCCTTCACCCGCGACAACCCGACGGAAATTTTTGAACTATATTTGGCAGTCATTATAAGTACGCTCATTCTCTTCTTAATTGGATTTGCTAGGAAGTAGCATGGCGCATCGTCCAAAACAACCGAAGCCCAAAAACTCCATTGCTGCCATCAAGCGACACCGCACCGCTCGTTTAGCCCGGTTAATTACTCGCGCCTACTACCTGCACCGCCGTGGCCGCGACGAACAACTCTATAATATGATCTGCGAAGAATTTGTCTCGCTTGGTGGTGTCTATATCAAGTTCTTGCAAGGCGTGCTACTGCGCAGTCAAATTATGCGGCGCTGGGATAACCCAAATAAGTTGCGTATTTTTGAGAACCTTGATAGCGAGCCGCTGGATATTGTCAGCATTCTCAACCACGAGCTTGGTAAAGAGAAGCTCAAGCAAATTGCCTCCATTCAGCCACAGCCCTTTGCGGCTGGCAGCTTTGGCCAGGTCTACTACGGACAATTGGCCAATGGTCAGCCGATAATCATTAAAGTCTTGCGACCCATGGTCCGTGAACTACTACGCTACGACCTCAAATTACTCAGCGCCTTTAGCCGGAGTTTCTTTACCCGGCTCTACAAGAATATGAGCTTAGAGCTCAACGAAGCCCTGCAAGCTTTCCGCGATTCGACGCTGCGAGAAACCGATTACCGGCAAGAGGCCGCCTTTGCCCACGAGATGCACCAAGCCTATCTCGATCACCCATCACTCATCATCCCCGAAACATACCTAGATCTATCGACCGACAATATCATCGTCCAAGATTACGTTGACGGTCTGTCTGTGGCACAGCTTATAAAATTCCATGAACAAGGGGTTGACCCGGTGGACTACGTCCAAGAAATCCTTGGCTCTGATCTGGATATACAACTTCAGGTAGTGGGTTATGAATCACTGTTTGGTATTTTTCGGCTGGGTAAAATCCAAGGTGATCCCCATCCTGGAAACATTCGCTTACTACGTGATAACAAGGTCGGTCTGATTGATTTTGGCATTCGTGCCTCTGCGCCAGACGAAAAGGGCGCGCTCTTTGGCATGCTCGAAGCCTACGACCGTATGTTTAAAGGTTCACAAACAGCAATCGGATTATTTGAGCAAGGCCTCCGTTTTTTTGTTAGCGACTTGTACCGCGCACTGAAAAAACTGGCCAGCATTTACGGCAGCGGGGGCGGCAAGGATTATCTCAAAGAGGTGAGTAATGTGGCTGGTGAAGCTTTTGCAGAGCTAACCAGCACCGACATTATTAACGCTGATTTTACGAAAGACCAAAACATGCTCATGATCATTAACAAATTGGTTAATAAAGGGAATCGCTTTGGCTTGGTTATGAAGCTCGAGGCCACCGATATACTGCGCGCCATTCAAACCTATTCGTCGCTCGTTAGTAATCTTGGTCGGTACCAGGAGGTAATTGGCCCGGTGATGGACAAGGTGGTGCGTGATGTCCGCTCAACCTACCCAGAAATGGTCAACGAGAACGATGACGCGATTAATATTTCCGATGCCCTGGAGACAATCATGAAGTGGTTAGAACGAGTGGCTGAACGCGATCCAGCGCTGTTTCGGCAGTTAACCCAAAGTATTACAATAAGGAAAGAGCCGCCGGTGGTGCCGGTTGGCGAGGAAATCCATGCTTAAAGAATTTTTACTATTTATTAAGTACCCGTACACGGCCGGTGTGATTGCCACCATTTGGCTGGGCAGTGCCGTGCTGATGGCTATTAGTCGCGGCCTTCCTGGCATCCGCATTGTCATTATCGACATGTTTGCTAGTGTGATCATTGCGCTGTTTGGTTTTTCCGGCAAAAAAGAAGGCTGAGACACATTCACCACCTTGAATAAACGATCCCGATATATTCTCAGCCAGCTTAGATATTACTTCACAAGCTGCATAAAGAATGCGCTCTGCCTCGACCATTCGACTTTAAATTCTTTATACTGGCTGTCGACACTTGAAAATCCCAGTAGCTTGCTGGCGCAGTCCACCACCGGTTCCCAAACATCTTTAATATGATGATGATACGGACCCAGGATAGCAGTGCCACCCAATTTTAAAACCCGCGCCATTTCATAAAAAACCGCCGTGTAATTTTCCTGACAAAGTTTCAGGCTATGTGGAACACCCGCATGGGAGAAAATAAGATCGACAGATGCCGAACGCAAGGGCAGATTTTCAGCATTTGCTCCTATCAGGCGACTATGCCATGACGAGTCAGCTTTGAGCCTAGCCTGGACGTCATCTTGATAATACGTAGTAAGCTCCACGGCGGCTTCTTCTATATCACTGCGAACGTCCTTAAAGCTATAGCCCGTATCAAGCGCAATAAAGCGTAGGTCAGGACGCCGGCTATAGAGTGCCGCTTCCATGTCAAGGTATGGCCCAGCCGCAATATCTAGCACTGTTGCCCCAGCTGGCAATTTCTGGACAACCTCAGTCAGCTGCAGTCTATCTTCAATGTCTTCGGCAAAAGCATACGTACCCCAAGTATCTTGGGCATGCCAAATAATATCTCTCTCAGACGCACTCATGGAGTTTATTTATACAATATCTTCCTAATTGACGCAACTGCTGTGGCTAGGCCTGTTTGGTTGTCTGATTCAATTAATACAGCATTAAACTGCAGGGGGCCTTTGGTTTCCAATTGATTTTGGGTTTGGGTACCATCGCGCCAGCGCGGAATGACCGAATCAAAGCTAATCCCTAAACTGGCGTGAAGCACACCGCACATGCCAACGTCAGTAATGTGTGCAGTGCCCTTGGGCAGTACTTGAGCATCGGCCGTTGGTACGTGCCAGTGATCGCCAACCACGGCCGTAACGCGGCCATCCAAGTATTGACCAATAATGACTTTTTCGCTGCTGTAATCGCCATGAAAATTCACTAGTGTCGCGAGCCGTTCAATGTGTCGATTTTGCTGGAGAATATCGTCAACTACGTGAAGTGGATTGTCGATCGGCTTATCAGCATCGCGTCCGACAACTTTACCGAGCAGACTAATGACCAATACTTTGCCATGTTCAGTTGTGACGTATTTCCAACCTTGGCCTGGCGTATCGGCCGGGTAATTTGCCGGACGCACGATGGGCTCCAACGGGTCATCGAGCAAGGGATAAATCTCAGACCGGTGCAGCGTCCAATTGCCGCCCGTCATAAAATCAATGCCTATTGTTTGCAGGGTGCCAAAATCATCGCGCGTCAGCCCCCGACCCTCACTAACGTTCTCAGCCTGAGCAATGACCAAATCCAGTTGGTGCTCTTTGCGCATTTCAGGCAGCACCAGACGAACCGCTTCAATGCCACGCTCGCCCATGATGTCACCAATGTAGAGAGTCTTCATGGTGCCCCGTCGTTCGGCTTTTCCTTCAGTCCAGGATTTAAAGCCATCTCATGTGACGTCTCACCAAGCGTTTCAAGGATACCGTTGAGCTCTTCGGCTGCCTCGCGGCGGTATAGCACCCTAAGGTAAGTATCGTCTACTGTACCAGGCATGAATGGCTTATAGCCACTAGACGTGTGTTGCCTGACAACATCATCATGGCAAGCTAAGATAGGTCCGTGTATGGGGCTTTGATAGGTATGAGTAGCTCGAGATTTAACGGCCGCTGAGCGAGTCACGGCTATCATTCGATTAGCCGTTGGCACAATAAAGTCTCGGATTAGGATATTACGATTTTCGGTAAAAGCCGTCCACTCATCGTTGACCACTACTCGAAAGGCACGACCAATCTTCAGATAATTATTAGCCCACATAAGTGCCCGTCTCGTAATTCCTTCTCCGGCGTAGGTTAAATGATAGGATTGACGAAAACGATCGTTTGTACCGAGTAGCTCAAGTCGGCCGATGTGCTGGTAAAGACGGTCGAACACTTGTCGCCTACGAAAACGTTCTTCAGTCACAAAATCTTTAAACGTCAGCACGTCGGGCAAGTTCAGGTCGGCTACTTCACCCAATGACTCAAAGGCCTCATCTTTTGACATAGTTACTGTTATAGCACAATGTTGCTATTTTTAAGAAAGCATTGGCTTCCGTACACTTTAATCAAACCGATAAAAATGAGTGTCGATTAGTTTGCGAAACGGATTCCAAATCTGCTTGGCTTTTTTATGCGTGAGGGTGCTGAGCTTGGCCAGAATGATGAGTAACATTGTGAGCCCGGTAGCCAAGAAGGCCGCCACGACGCGGTAGATCCAAGATTTCCCGGTATCAGTTAGCAGCACAAAACTAATCGTGATACTAAACAACACCAAGATGACTACCCACTCATGGCTAAAGACCTTGTTGGCCATTTGCATCGAAAAATTGGTGCGGTTTTGTTGGTTGGCCACCAGGCCATCGAGCAACTTGTCAACATCGTCCTGATGTTGACCTTTATATTCCAAACAATAGCTAATGAGGTCCTCGTAGTCGGTCTCGCCTTGCCCGGCTTTTTGATCGCGCATACAGGCGTGCAAGTACTCGACAAATTTATCTTGCAGACCATTGCGCAGATCATTGGGCAGGCGCTTCAAGTGAATAACCATACTAAAAATGGCGTTGGCTTCACTACGGATAATTTTT
>CAYTTW010000059.1:0-4661 GCA_964441005.1 uncultured Candidatus Saccharibacteria bacterium
CCCTCCTGATCAATTTCAGCATCGAGCAGGGTCGCAATTTGTCGAGTATCGAGCCCAAGTGCCGCTAAGCGCCGGCGCCATTCATCCGGCAGCACTGGCAATTCAGCGCGGATTTTATCAATAAAGCTGGCCTCGAGCTCCAGGGGTGGTAGATCGGGTTCCGGGAAGTAACGATAGTCGTGGGCTTCCTCTTTGGTGCGTTGACTGAAAGTTTTTTGTTTGGCGTCATCCCAACCACGCGTCTCTTGCACAACGGACTGCCCCTTCTCGAGTATTTCTATCTGGCGTTTGACTTCAAATTCGACGGCTTTTTCAACACTTCTGAAAGAGTTGAGATTCTTAGTTTCGCTGCGCGTTCCCAGCATCTGCGGATCAGCCGACACCGATACATTCACATCAAAGCGCATGTTGCCGTAGAAGAGGTTGGCGTCCGAGGTATCGGCGTAGCGCACCAACAAGTACAGTTCTTTGGCGTAGGCCTTAGCCTCAGCCGCACTATGCATGTCTGGCTCCGACACTATTTCCAGCAGCGGCGTGCCGGCCCGGTTGAGATCGACCAGACTATAATCTTTGCCGGCCGGGTGCATACTTTTGCCGGCATCTTCTTCAATCTGCACCCGATTGAGGTTCACGCGCGTTCCATGGTCGGGTAGATCAATATAGCCACCCACGATAATCGGATGACTCAACTGGGTTATTTGATAACCTTTGGGTAGATCGGGATAAAAGTAGTGCTTACGCTCAAAGTAGCTGTAGACTTGGGGTTCGGTATGACAGGCAAAGGCCATCCGCACGGCGTACTCCACGGCTTTTTCATTAAGCACCGGCAAGGCGCCTGGCATACCTAGATCAATGTGACTTATCAGGGTGTTGGCCGGCGCTTCACGAGCGTCGTTGCCGATGGCCGAAAAAAGCTTGGTTTTGGTTTTGAGCTGCACGTGGCACTCAATCCCAATGGTCGGTTTATAGGTTGTCATAACGCGCCCAAATCCTTCAGGGCCTGACGAATGCCCAGCAGCGCCGCCTTGACATCACTTTTGCGCAGGCGCGTTTTAGCTTGTTGCTCAAGCTGCATACGCAGTTTATGACCAAACCATAGACTATCGTTGTCGGTAAACAAACGCTGCGCGGCCACCAGCCGTTCGCCCATACTTTTACCCTTAAACCGCCGCTTTTTGAGTGCTTCATCCAGCAGTTGATCGGCGGCCATAACTGCCGCTGGCCAGGTCGTACGATCTTTACACAGACTTTGTAGTTGTTGCCATTTTGTCTCAAAGTAACTGCTTTTGAGCCGCTTGGGGATACGACGATAAACTAATACCACCACCATGAGGATCACCAGGCCAATCGCGCTGAGCATGAGTATGGTACCGAGTCTCATACTAAGAGCTCCTCGACCGCCCTTGCCAGACCAAGTAAATTACGATCATGACGCCGCGGCGCCATGAGCTGCAGGCCAACAGGCAGTTTTTGACTTAGACCGACTGGCAGACTAATGGCAGGTACGCCCGTTAAATTGGCAGCGACAGTCATGATGTCAACCAGATACATTTGCAGAGGATCCTTGGCATGCTCGCCAATTTTGAAGGCGGTGGTCGGCGCGGTGGGTCCAAGTAAGAAATCAACCTGCTTATACACGGCGTCAAATTCCTGAATTAACTTCGTGCGCAGTTGCTGGGCCTTTTTGTAATAGGCGTCATAATAACCGCTACTTAAGACGTACGTGCCAATCATAATGCGGCGTTTGGCTTCGTTGCCAAAACCTTCGCTGCGCGACCAATTGTAACTACCTTCTAGGCTGTTACCTGCGTGGCTAGAGTAGCCGTAGTGTTGGCCGTCGTAGCGGCTCAAGTTACTACTGACCTCGGCCGGCATGACAATGTAGTAACAGGCCAGCGCCAGCGGTAATGAGGGCAAGCTGACTTCTGTGATTATGTCCCCGTGCTGTTTTAGTTTTGTAATTACGGTACCAAGCTGCTGTTTGACGCCAGCTTCCAGGCCCGAGCTCATGTATTCCTTGATAACACCGATACGACGACCATTAAGGTCACCAGACAGATCGCTGTAGCTCTGATCATCACGAGCGATGGTAGTACTATCGAGCCGATCCTGACCTGCCATAACGTCTATAATCAAGGCAGCGTCGGCAACCGTGCGGCTTAATGGTCCAATCACATCGGTACTACTGGCCATGGCCACCACGCCCGAACGCGAGACCAAACCATAGGTGGGTTTATAACCGACGGCGCCGGTAAAAGCGGCCGGCAAACGAATTGAACCACCGGTGTCAGTGCCGAGCGCAAACGGCGCCATGTCGAGCATGACGGCGGCAGCCGAGCCGCCTGATGAGCCACCGGGCACGCGCTCGGGATCGTGCGGATTTTTGGTGATCATATAATCGCTATTTTCAGTGCTAGCGCCATGCGCAAAGGCATCTAAATTTGCTTTGGCGACACAAATAGCGCCTTCAGCCTCTAATTTTTCAATCGCAGTGGCTTGATAAGGGGCGTTAAAGCCCTTGAGGATATTACTGGCGGCGGTCGTCTCACTACCAAAGGTCAAAAAATTATCTTTGGCAATAAAAGGTACGCCAGCTAAGCGACCAATTGCTTCACCCTTGGTCACCCGGTCGTCAATGTCTTGGGCACGCTGCCGGGCGCGCTCCTCGGTGGTGGCAATAATAGCTTGAAATTCTTGTTTTGCCTCGATGGTTTTTAGGGCCTGGTCCACCAACTCAATGGCTTTGAGCTCGCCAGCTTGTACTTTGACGGCTATCTCGGCGAGCGGCAACCACGCTGAGTTCATCCGACCATCCTTCGAACTTTGAAATGGCCTTTCTCGATGGCTGGAGCATTTTTGAGTAGTTCCTCGGGTGATGGCCCATAGTCCCACACTTCATCTGGCCGCATGACATTTTTTAACCCTGTTACTTGATAGGTCGGCTCAACGTCCTGCAAGTCAGCTTGCTGTAGTTGTTCAACGTAACCCAAGATAGCACTAATTTCGCGGGTAAATTGATCAACCTCCTCATCTGACACATGCAGGCGCGCCAAACGGGCCAATTTTAAGACATCTTCACGGGTTAACTTCGCCATATTCTAAGTAGTTAGTATAGCAAAAATTAGCTAACTTAACTTCGGCTTTACAAACTTTATCCCGGCGCCTACTATAGCAATAAAGCATAAGCTCAAACTGTGGCTGAATCGACCCAACAACTATCTGTTAGTTCTGAATACGCCCAGCCTTTTATTGCCATGTCACCAGCCGAGTTTCAAGCCCTCGCGCCCACTGAGGATCCTGCTGAGCAACGCTTCCAAATTGTTCGCGAACTGCATCGCCGAACGACTTGGGAACGGACTACTACCTCACCCTCTCACCAGCATTTTCTGGCTCGGGTGGCACTTGAGGGTAGTCACTACCAGCACGCTGTCACCGTTGGCGAGCCAGTCGATAAGTCAACCGATCTCACCGTCGCTGTGCTTTTTGGGTATGGCGAGGGAATCGAAGCCGGCATTGGTGAAGAGTTTCATCATGGGCTGAGCGATCATCTCCCCGGTGTCCGCACGGTGAGCATTGGCACCGCCGGAATCGGTAAAGTTAGTGAGCAGTTAAATTTCTGGTCGGCACGGCATACCGCTCGGCTTGATGCTATGGCCAAGCAGCGCAATATGTACTTAGAAGCCATTTGTGGACAGCGCCCCCTGGCTATGGCGGCAATCTCAATGGGAACTGTCATCACCCATAAAATGGTCAGCCTGGAGCTCGACAAGCCAGCGCCCGGTCTTAACGTGCAACGATTGCTTTACTATGCGCCGGCCATTGTGCCACCCGAGCGGGTTTGGTTCGATATGGGTCTGCGTTTTCCACCCCACGTCTTCATTGATGGCTTGGAAGAAATCTTTTGGCGCTCTAAGCTGCACGATATTCCAACGCATCTCAGCCACGTTATGCACTCAGCCCGTGACATTGGCGATATGCCCGCCATGTTTTGGCAGGGCCTCGACCTCTTGCATGGCACCCCTCTGAGTGATATCCACCGGGTGGCGGCTCGCTATCCAATGACGGTCATGCCCGGAACCAAGGATCCACTAGGGGAGCTGCACATGTGGCAACAATTAGCCAGGCGCTTCCCGGGTGTAAGTGTCAAACCAGTCGCTCATCGTGGTCACGGCATGGCCTTCGACGGCTACGACGGGGGCGCCAAAGTAGCTAAAGAAATCCACCGCAGTGGTCTCGTTAGTTAAAACTAGAGTTTGGCCTTAATATCGTTAATGATATCGCGCAGTTCGGCAGCTTTTTCAAATTCCAAATTGGCGGCGGCCAGTTCCATTTGACTGGTGAGATCGCGAATAAGATGGCCGTATTCATCCTTTGGTATTTTCTTGAGATCGAGCTTAGCTCTTTTGGCTTCCTCGGGCAAATCGGGGCGTAGGCCCTTCTCCACCGCTTTGGTAATACCTTTGGGAGTAATGCCATGTTTTTGATTGTAGGCTTCTTGAATAGATCGGCGACGGTTGGTTTCGTCGATGGCGCGCTGCATGCTGCCGGTAATACTGTCTGCATACATAATGACCCGACCTTCCACGTGCCGTGCGGCCCGACCAATGGTTTGCACTAACGCTTGTTCACTGCGTAAAAAACCTTCCTTATCGGCATCGAGA
>CAYTTW010000060.1:0-4614 GCA_964441005.1 uncultured Candidatus Saccharibacteria bacterium
TCCTCAGTTTGGAAAACTGATATATTAGCCGATATACGAATCCCGCAACAGGGGTCATTATAACAGATCGTTATTGCTAGACTACCTGTGAGTTTGATTACCTTGTCTAGATCTTGCTGAAATGCTTGACTAGCAGTACAGTAGATGTAACAGGTAAGCTTAAAAAGAGAAACGCATGCCAGACTTAGAAACCGCCAACGATCCATTTGCAATGGCACAGGATTTTCAAATGGAATTAATGGATCGCCCATTTGATGAACGTATACGATTAGCCGAAGAGGCGTTGCGCTTTCTCGGCGGGCAGGCAGTAGTTTTAAGCGATGAGGGTGCGACGTTTATTTTTGACTTCCGTCAGGCTTTTGTCAGACCACGCCAACCCTTTGGTCCAAAACAACGCTTTATTTCATTTGTTGATACAGCTGCCGAAGGTAAACTACTGGACTTTAGCTATGTCAGTATTGGTAAATTAGTCGCTGGGTCACGCCCCATTAACTCCTTATGTGTGACTCTCGAAAACGTTACAATGTTGCCCTTTGGTGATCCCTTACCAGACGATGATATTTTGCACATCCCGGCCCTGGCCGTCGAACAGCACTTGCGGGTTGCTTAACTTTGCGTGCTCCAGCAATTCAGCATACAATGAGCTTATGAGGAATTTGGGAGCTTATACGCCGGAAGGCAGTGCTCCGATGGAACACCCCTGGTTACGGCGCGTCAAAGCTGTTGGCGGTGGCGTAGCGGTATTGGGCGCCGCATTAATGGCCGATGCGGTGGAGGTTGGCAGCACGGACATGTTTATGAACGGGGCCGAAGCCGCCACCGCGGGTCTTGTAACCTATGGTATTGCCAAGGTTATCGAACATTTTCAGCCATCTCCTGTTCCGCCGCCAGTTAGCTAAACAACCGCTGTGTATGCTCAAAAACCTGTTTGAAAAATGATTGCAGAGCTTGTTCGAGCTTATCAACTTTCAGAAGGTCGTTATATTTTAGGACGGCCCCGCTAAAACCATCCCGCTGCCAATAGGCTGGGGGCGTTAGCTCAAGCTTCGTGAAATTAGCCGGTTCTGGATAGGCTGTGATATACCAGTACGGCTCTGAAATTGTGTCATCGCCAAAGGAAAAACCGAAACTCATTTGGGCGCTGGAGTTGGAAGCTTTGGCTTGTTCTCGGTCGGCAAACCAGACGAGTGACACATCAAAATGATGCGGAAATAACAAGACGGGGCTCGTAAAAAACCTGCTCCATGACTGCCGAAAGGCCGCTAATTGTTGATATGCCCACCACATAACCGTGGTTAGATCCTGAGCTTGCTGATGATCATACGTTGGTTGGATAGTGATGAGTTCTGATGACTCGACTTCTTTGGTGCCGGAATGCTCCGCGGCCCAGTTTTTGAGCAGTCCCAAATATGTAGTAGCCGGTTGTCCTAATGGCCATTGCTCGTCTCCCGCTACCAACACCTGGTCATGAACATGCAGGACAATGTGGTGTGATTGACCTAAATCCTGAGTAATGAGGCCCATCGCCATAACTTCTAGACCTCGTTGCCAATCGTGAATTTCAGCCGGAAGAAATACTTGTTGCACCTTACCCATGATCCGGGCAATATCCTGCAGGTAGTTACGTGTGGGTGCAAACTGTTCAAGCTGTAGAGACGGAAGTTCCATTGCAACCATTATAATCGAGATCGGTCTACTTTACGGTGATAACGACTTTACCGCGGTGTTTCCCCTGGTGAATATATTCCAGCGCTTCGGCAGCTTGATCCAGAGGAAAAACTTTATCGACATTCACTTTCAACACACCTTGCTCAACCAATTCACTAACTTTGGCGAGCCGTTCAGCCGTGACTTTGCTGCTTTGCAAAATGGCCGTTACACCCTGCTGAGCGGCTAGCTCCTCATTGCTGGCTACCATGGAAACAATCATTCCACCGCGTTTTAAAATACGGAATGATTTTTCAAAAGACTCGCCACCAACCGTATCAAAGACAGCATCATAGTCTTGCAATATAGTCTCAAAGGCTTGGGTCTTGTAGTCGATAATTTCGTCGGCGCCCAAGCTCTTTGCGTACTCGGCATCTTCAGCGGCAGCGGTTGTCGCTACATATGCACCCAAATGTTTGGCAAGCTGGACGGCGTAGGAACCAATGCCACCAGCGCCGCCGTGAATTAAAATTTTCTGTCCCGCTTGAAGATTGAGGTGATCGACCAGCGCTTGATAGGCACTGCACCCTGCCAAGGGAATCGCCGCCGCCGTCACAAAATCGAGTTCATCAGGCTTTGGCGCCAGTGACTCGGCTTTCACTGGCGTGAATTCAGCGTACGAACCCTGGCCACCAGCTGCGTTGGCTTGCCCAAAGACCACTTGGCCAACCTGAAAGTCAGTTACACCCTCACCAAGCTCAGCTACCACGCCCGCCACGTCGCCGCCGAGCGTCGCGGGCAACTTAAGGCTATCTTTGAGAAAGCCTTCGCGCACCTTGTAATCAAAGGGGTTCACCCCAGCGGCATGAACTTCCACCAATACTTGTCCTGGACCAGCCGATGGTTTCGGTGCACTATTAACTGTTTGCAAAACCTCTTCACCACCATAGCTATTAATCTGTGCTGCTTTCATGTGCCCTCCTCGAACTACTAGTATACCTGCTGGCTTGGGATAATTGACCGGCAAGGGTATTATTAAGGAACGCATAATGCTTTATGCGGCCACATGAATAAGCAACTAGCGCCACTTTTGGCTTTCTCGCTACTTCTGGGCTTTCTGTTTGACCTGTTATTCTATGGTAAAGCAATTGGCATTTCCTTCTTTATCTACACGCTGAGCACCGTTGCGTTGAGCATGCTGCTGATGGTGTATTACAAGCGAAAATTTATGTCTTCTCTGGGGCTGCTATTACCGGCCACGATTCTGTTTGCGGCTATGACTTTTATTCGCGCCAGCGGCAGCCTGTTGTTTTTTAACATCCTAGCTGTTATCTATCTGCTACTGGCGAGTGTGCATGTCATGTCTGGCCGGCAATCAATTTGGCAGTTATTGCCCGAGCAATACATCAAAAGAGTGATCACGTTGCCTCTTCGGTTTGCTCATGAAACATATACCTCGGTCTACAAGCTACTGCGCACGCAGTCCCACGAACGGCCATCCAAAAATCTCGCACCAGTTATTCGTGGCATTGTGCTCAGTCTACCGTTGTTGGTTATCTTTTTGGTCCTGTTTTCCTCCGCCGACCTGGTCTTTAAAAAATACATTGGCTCGATTTTTAATATTCACCTGTCGCCCGAACTAGTATTTCGGCTGGGGTTGATCGCCTTCGTGAGCTCGCTGTTCTGTGGTGCCTATGTACTGCTTTTTACGAAGCCGGCCGAATCAGTTATGGACGTGCCAGCTAGTCCGAAGTGGCGACTCGGCACTGTGGAATCAACCACTATCCTTGGTCTGGTTGGTGCGCTGTTTTTGGTGTTTGTGCTCGTGCAAATTACCTACTTCTTTGGCGGGCAAAGTAATATCACCGGCGCCGGTTTTACCTATGCCGATTACGCCCGGCGGGGTTTCTTTGAGCTGATTGCCGTAGCGGTTATTTCTCTGTTGCTTATTTTGGGTCTTCATCGATCAACCGTTCGTCATAGTCTTCAGCAGAAAGTAACCTTTATGTGGCTCAGCGGTATTTTAGTGGCTGAAGTGCTCGTTATTATGCTCTCGGCCCACAAGCGCCTCAGCCTCTATGAAGATGCGTACGGGTTTACCCAACTCCGCCTCTACAGCCATTTGTTTATTGTCTGGCTGGCGGTGGCCTTTCTACTTGTCATTGTGTACATCTTCTTCGAGAAACGCCCGCAGCAGTTTGCCTTTCAAATCTTTGTTTCTTTATTAGCTTTTTTGGCAATTCTAAATTTCATCAATCCAGATGCTATGATTGCCAGACAAAATATTCAACGCTACAAGAGCACTGGCAAGATTGACGTTTTTTATCTGACGCGCTTATCAGAGGATGCTGTGCCAACAACGGTAGCTTTGCTCAACGATTCGCACGCAAACCTCCAAAAAAGCATTGCCAAGCAGCTCTACCTCACCGAGCAAGCTACAACGAATGCCAATAACCACTGGCAATCATTTAACATCGCTCGAAACCATGCCAAACGCATTCTAGCTAGTCACCACCAACAGCTCGAGGCCAATAAAGATTACGTGCAGCCTGCGAGCGAAAATTATCGAGAGTAAGGTATACCAACAGAGGTAACTCTGGGCTTTTTCTGATATAATAGTATTAAGGAGCTATTGAGATTTATGCTGAAAAAAATTTGGCACTTTTTTAGGGAGTACCGAGAACTAGCTTTTGTGCTTGTGGCCATTATTGTTGGCCTGGCTCTTGATCTAAGTGGCAAGCATTTGATTGCCCATTGGGTGCTTGGTGCGAGTGCCATACTGGCCACCATGCCCCTCATTTGGGGTATGTTTCAAAGTGTGCGCGAGGGCGAATACGGCCTGGATATTTTAGCCGCCACGGCCATCATAACCTCGGTCATTCTGCACGAGTACTGGGCGGGTATGGTAATCGTCTTAATGTTGACCGGCGGTGAAGCACTCGAAGATTACGCCGAACGCCGTGCTAA
>CAYTTW010000061.1:0-4420 GCA_964441005.1 uncultured Candidatus Saccharibacteria bacterium
ACCTGTCACCTCTTCCACGTCAAGGAAGCGCTCTAGCCAAATGAGCTAACCGCCCACATCCAACAGATATAAACTATACCGAATTACGATATTCTTCACAAATTCTTTGCAAATATCGGATGTTATGAACCGAAACCAGAGTGCCAGCAAGCGGTTCACCAACCTTAAACTGATGCCGTAAGAATCCACGGCTATAGCCTGATTGGCATGTCGCACAATCACATGTTTCATCTATTGGACGCTTATCGCTTAGATAGTGGGCATTGGTCAAATGTACCTTCCTATCACCTTTCACCCAAGCAGTTCCGTGCCGCGCATTGCGGGTTGGTAAGACACAATCAAGCATATCAATACCGTGCTCAACTGCGAACCTGAGATCAATTGGTTCCCCGACGCCGAGTAAAAAGTGGGGCCGCTTAGGATCATATAACGGGGCTAAGTACTCGAGCATGCTATGCATTTCACTCCTGGTTTCACCGACCGAGAGTCCGCCGATAGCAATACCATCAACTGCCTCAGCTTGAATAAAGTTGAGGCTTTTCTGACGTAAACTTTTGGATAAACCCCCTTGAACGACTCCAAATAACAGAGGTCGTTTGGTCAACTTTACCTTCTTAGTTTGTTTATCAAATTCCGCGATGCTGCGTTTGAGCCAGCGATGTGTTCGCTCGACGGCCTCGGCTTCGCGTTGTCGGGCCTGGGGGTCAAGACCAGTCAGGTCGTCAAAGGCTACAATCATGTCGGCCCCGAGTTTCAGTTGAGTTTGAATAGAAATTTCGGGCGACAAAAAGACGGTATCACCGGTCACAGGGTCTTTAAACGTGACTCCCTCTTCGGTGATTTTTCGAATATGGGCTAACGAAAATACTTGGAAGCCACCGGAATCTGTCAGAATGGGGCCCGGCCAGTGGCTAAACTCGTGAAGCCCGCCGAGTTTTGCGATAACTGCTGCGCCAGGTTGCTGATGCAGATGGTAGGTGTTACTCAACATTACGTGCACACCTGTAGACTGGACTTGTTCAGGAGTCAAGCTTTTTACAGCACCGCGCGTACCATCTGGCATAAAAGTTGGCGTGAGTACATTTCCTGCTCGCGTGTGTAATTCACCGACCCGAACACCATATTTGCTCTTAAGCACTTTGAACATAAATTATATTGTAGCACTCTCTATTCTGCTTATGCTATATAATACTATTGCTTTACTGTATATATTATGATAGCATTACCGAGTTAAAACGGGAGGCACTCTATTTGAGTACCACTAAGGTTAACACGCTTGAAGCATTCAAGCTATTCTACGAAGAGCTCAGCTCTTCGCAGCCCGTGTCGACTCGCATCCGACGCACCCGCCCCCTCTTAGCTGATAAATAGAGGACGGCGACGGTGGAGAACCCCAGATCATCTGGGGTTTTTATTTTCCCCATTTTTAACCGTGTTTTCCACTAGCCAAATCACCAGCGTTATGACAACATGTTGACATGGTATGTCCCTACTGCGGCAATTCCACCAGCGTGATCAATTCCCGTCATCAACGGCGTCTCAACCAGGTGTGGCGGCGGCGTCAATGTGTTGCCTGTCAGAACGTCTTTACGACCATCGAGGCTGCCGAATTGTCAGTTATCTTTATGATAGAGACCAATAAACAGTTGCAGCCCTTCCAGCGCGAAAAACTGCTTGTGAGCATTTATGAATGCTGCCGGCATCGTCAGGACGCTATAAACGCCGCCCCAGCGCTGACAGCCACCGTCATTAGTAAACTACCTAAAAAACTTGATCAAGCAACGATCCTCAGAGAGGATTTAATCAACACGACGCTCAACGTGCTCAAAAATTTTGATCATGCGGCCTATGTGCAGTACCAGGCTTACCATCCGCTGACTTACAGCTGAGACTTATGGTGCTTGGTGCGTACGGCTTTCGCCGTTACCTCAAATACACCAATGTAGCGCCGGAATGCTAAGTGGGCTTGTGAATTAAGGGCCGCTAGTGAATTAAATGCTACGCCAACCACTGGTGTTAATCCCCATTGCCACCAAAACCCGAACACCCGATACCATTTATGATGCGGGGGTCGCTGCGGCAAAGTGGCGAGACCAATATAGACGACTGTTAACAAGGCAATAATGGCAATTGTATTAATTGTGCTGATGGTGTCTGGCAAGCGCTGAGCAATGATATTATTTTTGGCGTTGGCGTTAACAAAGAATGGAATCCAGCCTGATAAAAAGAGTAAAGGAGCTGAGGTGGCCCACCCGACGTGCGACTCGAGTAAACGTCCAAACTTCGTCAGGGCATCAAATTTCGAGACTTTGTTCTTGGTAAAGAAAGCCTTGGTGGCGACATAGGCAATGTCTGACGCTCCATACGTCCAGCGCCGGATTTGTTTAAACTGCGCAACGGTTGTCCGCCAGCGACTGCCGGCAAACACCGCATCCTGGTAAATTGGTGCATAGATGGGTAACACTTCGTGGTCGCCATCATAACGGAAATAGGTGCGCCAAAACTGGTGGCCATCTTCCACAATCGTCCGCACACTCCAGAAATCGGTATCAATTAAGGCATCGAGACTTTGGGTATGAGCCGAGAAGTTACGCAAGGCATGGAGCCGCATGGAATTGGCGATGTGGAAATAGGTGTTGGAGATAGCACAAAGCCGCATAATAGCTGGTACATCCCAGATGTTGTTATTGTAAAGCGTTACTGGTTGATAAGATTTTTGCTTGCGTTTCTCGGCTGATAAGTAAACGTACGTCAGGAGCGAAAAGAGGTTTTTGTCTGGCCGATTATCGGCATCCAACGTGGTTACCATCACCCGCGAAAAATCAATCCCCTGCCCTTTAATCCAGGTGGCCATGTGCCGGCCAGCATGCGTAGCATTAGCGCCTTTGCCAGGGATTTCACCGGCTACCACGGTATGCTCCACCGCTTCAGCGTGATAGAAGTGTTTTTTATAAAGACTAAGGGTTTCCAGTGTCTCGCGCTTTTTCTGCGCGGAGGCTCGCTGCTCGTAAGCTAGACAGAGGACGGTTTTGCGTTTATCAAAGCCACTCGTCTTAATAATATGCTCAATTGTGGGGTGAATAATGGCCTGAGATTCATTATAGGTGGCAATAATGACCAAATGCACCACTTCGTCCGGAAGCATATCGATGCCTTGGTTTTGCAGCAAACGTCGAAAATTGCCCACATGGGCTTTTAAGAGACTGTTTTTCGCGTTCTGATAGTGATTTGAGACAGTTTCCGGATGGTAAAAATCTTCGAGTAATGCTTCCCAGTCTACCTGGCGAGCTTTTTTAATATTGTTATAGCCTTCCACCACCCGCATTGACATGCCAAACGCCCGAAGTAAGAGCACCAAAATGTAAATAATAATGAAGAGCGCGGCGGCCGTCACATTGACAATGCTCAGGACAATCGGCAATAAAAAGATGCTAAGCGACAAAAGCCCTGGCAATATTTCGAAAAACCGATACCACCCATGACGATCTTGTTCAAACGGTATTTCTAAATCAGTCATAGTTGATGCAGCTGACGCGGGCCAAGATCAAATCGATCACCAAAAGCGTCAGGATTAGTAGCAACATACCGAGTGCCAACGCCACCACAGCCACCGCTCGGTGCTTCGGATAGATGCGCCAGCTTATAAACAGATTAATCAAGAGCACCAGCAGGCTAAAGATCATGAAGTTAAACAGCTGGCTGAAGCCGCCGGGTTTAAACCCTCCAATACCCAAATTGGCACGGCATTGCACAATGTAAGCCCTGGTTTGATTGTTATCAAAGCGCAACAGCACCATGACATTAGTGAGTAGAGCGATAAATACATTGGTGCTCAGCAAAAAAAGCACTAATTTATCATGGAAATAGGTTTTAGGCGTGGTCATCATGTATAGCTTATAGCTTTTCTGTCTTAGCAGCTAGCCTCATTTAAAGGTCCCCACCGCGAGAGGATTCGCGGTGGGGTGAAGCGCAAGTCTTGATGAAGGGCGGAAATAAAAACGGTCCCCGTTTTTATAGAGACCGGAATGCAAGACTAAGCTGGTGCGGGTGGCGGGAGTCGAACCCGCGTTTCAGCCTTGGGAAGGCTGCATAATAGCCGTTATACGACACCCGCTCGTCGACGTGTAATAGTCGTGTAGCTTATTTGCTGACAAAACAAGTTTGCTCAGCAAAAATAGCTACCCGTCCAAGCCGTCTCCTCTCAAATTCGCGAACCCCCTCGCGAATTTGTAAAAGCCTTCTTAACGCGAGTCAAACCAAGCTTGCTGTTTGACGAGCGAAAGGAGGAATCGTGCGAGACCCCGCCGATTTTGACCACTTGATTGTCAAAACGAGCTGGGATTGAAGTTAATTCCGACGTGGAGCCACCTCGGGGATTCGAACCCCGGACCTCCACTTTACGAAAGTGGCGCTCTAGCCA
>CAYTTW010000062.1:0-4379 GCA_964441005.1 uncultured Candidatus Saccharibacteria bacterium
CGCCCGACTTAATTGCCGAACTTCGCTCCCGTGACTTTCCGGTTATTGCGCTGCCCAACCATGAGCTCTGCAAAAGCGGCGGCGGCTTCCGCTGCGTTAGTCTGAGCCTGTACGCTTAAAATTGCACAGTCGCTAACGATACCGTATAAATAAAGGTGTGGACGACGTAATCACCATTCCCGGCTTTGTAGACTTACATGTCCACTTACGCGAGCCAGGTACCAATACCAGCGAAACCATTGCGAACGGTTCGCGAGCCGCTTTGCTGGGTGGTTTCGCGAAAATCTGTGACATGCCAAACAACCCAGGTAACCCGACCTGGACCGCAGCCGCCATGGCAGAAAAAATCAACCTCCGGGACCAGGGTGCCTATAATCTGGTTGCTTTCAATGCCGGCGCCCAGCCTGAAGCAAACAACTTAGATGAGTTGCCAGCTATGGCCAAACAAGCCTCCGGCTTAAAGCTCTACGGATCACCGAATGTGAGTAATTATCAGGACTATAAGATACGTGATTTTCAGGCTATCGTGCAGCGATGGCATACGCTAGCACCGACGAAACCAATATTTTTTCACCGTGGCGACAGCGAGCTTGGCGAAATGATTGAACTCGTAGCCGGTAAGACCGGCCATAAACTCCACATCTGTCATATCAATAGCCCCAACGAAGTAACCCAGGTCATGCAGGCCAAAAAGAGCGGCCTGGCGGTAACCTGCGGCGTCTGCCCGCACCACCTTTTTAAGACTTCACATGATACTAAAAGTCAGAGCTGGTTTGCGCGCATGCTGCCACCGCTAGTCCGCCAAGATGAAGCCGAGGAGCTGTGGTCGATGCTGGTCGATGGCCACATTGACGCCATTGAGACCGACTACGCGCCCCACGCCAAAAGTGCTAAATGGAAAGCCATTTTGGAAAATCCGGCAGGCGTCCATGGTCGCGACCGCAGCACGTGTTATGGTGTGACCGGCATTGAACATGTGATCCCCATCCTCCTCCAGCAGGTTCGACAGGGGAACATCACCCTAGAGCGATTGATTGCAGCCGGCTCAACCGCGCCTCAGGAAATCTTAGGCGTACGCTTGCCACCTAAAACTGAATTCACCTGGCGCATGGAAGATTTCCGAATCGAAAATGAAACCGCAGACATCCAGTCTGGCGCCGGTTGGACACCGTATTTAGGTTTCCTGGGTACTGGTCGTTTGGAGCACGCCACCATAGGTGGTCAAGTAGTCGTCAAAGATGGCGTAGCTCAAAGAATCCCCGGGCTGAACGATTGATCGGCTTGCGCCGCGGCTGGTTCTCTGGTACATTCAAAGGCAGATGAATGAGGCAGTGAAGCTCAAGAACAATCCGACTAAGCACGGAAATCGCTCCGAAAGGGGCGATTTTCTTATAAATCGGCCAGCTCAGCTCTACTTAAGTGACGGGACAACTTTTACTGGTCTGACGCCAGATTGGCAAACCGACCAATATACCGGCGAGATAGTCTTTAACACCGGTATGACTGGCTATGTCGAGTCTCTGACTGATCCTTCCTACGCCAATCAAATCTTGGTCTTTACCTATCCAATGATCGGTAATTACGGCGTACAGCCGGACGATGCCGAATCAGATAACATCCAAGCCAGCGGGGTAATCGTTAGTGAAGTGGCGCTCCGGGGTAGTCACAGCCAGTCACGCTACTCTTTCCTAGAGTGGTTACATTCGCAAAATATCCCAGTACTAACTGGCGTCGATACCAGAGCGCTGACCAAGCACTTGCGAGAGCGGGGTACGATGCTCGGCGCTATCAGCTCACAGCCGGTAGATATCAAAAAGCTGCAGATAAGCCCAAAATTCGTGTCCGTAGACCAGCCCGTCACGTACAACAAGCAGCACACCAAAAAGATAATCCTAGTGGACTGTGGCACCAAAACCAATATCTTGCGCTTACTGCTGAAATTGCCTGTTCAGGTCATTCGCGTGCCACACGATTACGATTATACGGCCGAGGATTATGACGGCGTCGTGCTATCGAACGGACCAGGCAACCCGGCAGATTACACAGCGACCATAGAAATCACCCGCCGAGTCTTAGCCAAGCAAAAACCAGTTTTCGGTATCTGCCTGGGCACTCAGATCATGGCCTTGAGCGCCGGAGCCAAGACCTATAGATTACCGTTTGGTCACCGGGGCCATAACCAACCATGCATGGATATGGATAGCCAACGCTGTTACATGACCAGCCAAAATCACGGGTATGCCATAGACGAGGCGACACTACCCAAAGATTGGACGGTATGGTTTCGCAGTCTTAATGATCAATCCATCGAAGGCATCCGGCACGCCACTAAGCCATTCTTTTCGGTACAATTCCATCCCGAAGCCTGTCCCGGCCCGACCGACACCGCTTGGTTATTTGAAAAGTTGGGTAGGCTCTTATGAAGCAACCGAGCGTCAAGTCAGCCATTAAAAAAGCGGTGATTTTTGGTTCCGGTGGCTTACGCATCGGTCAAGCTGGAGAGTTTGACTATTCTGGCTCGCAGGCTATCAAGGCTCTCAAGGAAGAGGGCATTTACACGGTGCTTATCAACCCCAATATCGCCACCGTGCAGACTGATGGCGATATGGCTGACCGAGTCTATTTTCAGCCCCTAGACGCCATGACCGTTACCAAAATCCTCGAAAAAGAGCGCCCTGATGCCGTGCTGCTCGGTTTCGGTGGTCAAACGGCACTTAATTTAGGCCTGGAGCTCCATGATCAAGGAGTTTTTAAGCGCTTGCACATCGAGGTACTCGGCACTTCGGTACACACCATTAAGACCACCGAGGATCGTGAGCTCTTCAAAGTCGCCATGGCGGCAATCGGTACCAAAACGGCTCGTAGCGCCTCAGCCTATAGTTTGCCAGAGGCTCTAGCGGCTGCTAAGGCCATCGGTTATCCGGTCATGCTGCGCGCTGGCTTTAGCCTGGGTGGCCTCGGGTCGGGTCGGGTAGATAACGACCGCGAGTTGACACGCAAGGCTACCGAGGCTTTGCAGGCCGTACCGCAGTTATTGATCGAGGAGTTCCTGGTGGGCTGGAAGGAAGTAGAGTACGAAGTGGTACGTGACCAAGGCGGTAACACCATCACCGTTTGTAACATGGAAAATTTAGACCCTATGGGTATCCACACCGGTGAGAGCATCGTTGTAGCACCTTCGCAAACACTGACCAACGAAGAATATCACCGGCTGCGTGAAGTAGCCATCCGTACTATTAATCACCTAGAAATTATCGGTGAATGTAACATCCAGTATGCTCTCGATCCGGCTACTGGTGATTACCGGGTCATCGAGGTCAATGCTCGGCTCAGCCGCTCTAGCGCCTTGGCCTCCAAAGCTACCGGCTATCCCTTGGCCTATGTGGCTACCAAGCTAGTGCTCGGCAAACACCTGCATGAGCTAACCAACGCCGTCACCGGCACCACTTCGGCGTTCTTTGAGTCGGCGCTCGACTACATCGCCGTCAAAATGCCGCGATGGGATTTAGCCAAGCTCAAATCTAGCGACCATGCCATCGGTTCGGAAATGAAAAGTGTCGGTGAAGTAATGGCGCTCGGTCGATCATTCCCCGAAGCCCTGCAAAAGGCTATTCGCATGCTCAATACTGGCGCCCATGGGCTGACTGCCCATCCTTATAAGTTCGATGACCCGCACAGCGAAATTAAACCGGCAACTGACCGGCGTATCTTCGCTATCTATGAAGCCCTGGCAAAAGGAGATAGTGTCGCAACTATTCATAAGCTATCAAATATCGACAATTGGTTTCTAGAGCACTTGCACGATATTCAGAAACTAGAGACTGTCATTCGGCAACAACCGTTGAACCGTGAACTGCTCTTGCAAGCCAAGCAAATGGGCTTTGCCGATCGAGTAATCGCCGATCTGGTCGGCCAGAGCGAAGCCACCGTCCGCTCGCAGCGCTTAAAACTGGGTATCCAGCCAGTAATCAAACAGATCGATACGCTGGCAGGCGAGTTTGAGGCCAGCACAAATTACCTCTACACCACCTATCATGGTGACACTGATGATGTATCATCGCTAGGAGACCAAGCAGTCATCGTCACCGGCTCCGGGCCTTACTGTATTGGTTCATCGGTGGAATTCGATTGGTGTGCTGTCAACACCGGCAAAACCTTGCAGGCTTACGGCTGGCAAACCATCATGGTTAATTCCAATCCTGAAACGGTTTCCACTGATTTCGATCGCTCCGACCGGCTGTACTTCGAGGAATTAACGCTGGAGCGCTTGCAAGACATCGCCGATTTTGAGCATCCTCACGGCATTGTGGTCTCGGTCGGTGGCCAGATCGCCAACAACCTCGCCCTGCCACTGGCCCAAGCTGGCTACCCCATCCTCG
>CAYTTW010000063.1:0-4343 GCA_964441005.1 uncultured Candidatus Saccharibacteria bacterium
GAAGTGCGTGTCACTATGAACTTGAACACAGGTGAAATGCGCGCCTTTATTATGCGTGAAGTGGCTGACGAGGTGATTGATAGCCGCACCCACATCAGCACTTCTGATGCCAAGAAAATCAATCCTGACGCTAAAGTTGGCGACTTGGTTGAGGTTGAAGAAAAGGTTGAGAGCTTTGGCCGGGTGGCCTCTCAGACTGCCAAACAGGTTATTTTGCAACGTCTGCGAGAAGCCGAGCGCGACACAGTAATGAATGAGTACGAAGACAAAATCGGCACAGTCATTAATGGCATCGTGGCGCGGGTGGAGGGCCGGCTGGTACGTGTAGATCTCGGTAAAGCCCAAGCCATTATGCCTATTAGCGAGCAGATTCAAGGCGAACGGTACTACCCTGGGCAGCGACTTAAGGTGTATTTAAAAGATGTGGAACGGAGTTTTCGGGGCCCACAACTTGTCGTCAGCCGGGGTAATAATGAATTTATTGATTGGCTGTTTCGAGCCGAAGTCCCAGAAATGGAAAACGGCGCCGTACAAATTAAAGAAATTGCGCGCGAAGCCGGAGTTCGCAGCAAAATTGCCGTTCATAGCACCGTGCCTGGAGTTGACCCGGTCGGGACTTTTGTCGGTGGCCACGGAACGCGGGTGAACGCCGTTATGAGCGAAATTGGTGAGCAGGAGAAGATTGATATTGTCGTTTGGGACGAAAACACCGAGACGTTTATCAAAAACGCCTTGAGCCCCACCCAAGTTACGACAGTTACATTGAATGAAAAAACTAAGAAAGCGGTCGTCAAGGTACCCGAGGATCAGTTGAGTATTGCGATTGGCAAAAGCGGCCAGAATGTCCGCTTGGCGAGCAAATTAACTGGCTATGACATTGATATTGTGTCCGATCAAGCGAGTCCGGAGAGTGAGAAAGTAAAAGAGCCGCAGTCCAGCGGAAAGCCGGTCCAGAAGCTTAAGAAGAAGTCTGAGCTGGAAAACAGCTTGCTCGAAGCCATTGAAGAACACGGCACCGACACCGAAAAACAACCAGACGAAACCAAGTAACTGACAATTTTGTAGGCACGAGCGAAGCACTGAAAGGGGAGCTATCTCTGTACATTGGCACTCTTGCCTGGGTCAAGAGTACTAGCACAACCTGCGTCTGGCTTAACTGACCGCGGCCTATCTCGCCGCTTTTTCCTCCAGTCCAGCTCAACGTAGCAACAGCTACGCTTCGCTCAAAGCTTCGGACAAATCGCCAAGCTAGACCTGTCAGCTAACCCAGCCATCAGGCTGAACTAGCACTCTTGACCCGCGAGTGCTAGTTTTGATATTATGGAACTAGCGAAGTATAAAATATCGCTAGAATTGTGGGAAGCAAATAATGATGCCAAATTCACCTGACTTTCAGGATTTTTTGAACCACTTAACCGACAACGCCCTGGCGAGTTTGAAACACGCCGATGCGATTGCCCGTAGCTTTGGCAGTGCTTACATTGGCACGGAGCATTTACTATTGGGTCTACTGGCTCAAGATTCGAGCATGGGTTCCAAAATGCTTGAGGGGGTGGGCGTCACGCTTGACAGAGCGCGTCTGGCGCTTAATCTGACACCAAAGACACTGGTAATCAACTTAGGGGCCAAGGGATTGAGTGAGACGGCTAAGTTAACCTTGAAAATGGCCTACGATGTGGCGCAAGACTTTAACCAAGAATTTTGCGGCACGGAACACATTCTCTACAGCATTCTCAGCCAAAAGAATGCCCGTGCCACCATTTTGCTGCGCGATATGAATGTTGATATCGATCAACTACTCAATGAGGTAGAACAGTTTCTTAATCGTCAGCAGTATGAAGATAATCCCAATTCTGATAGTCCGCGCAAGGTGACTAAAAAATCCCGCAAAACAGCGCTCGATTTCTTTGGCACCGACCTGACTGCTCAGGCTCGTGAGGGCAAGCTCGATCCAGTCGTTGGACGTGAAGCTCAGATTCGTCGGGTGATTACTATTTTGAACCGACGCACCAAAAATAATCCGGTGTTGATTGGTGAGCCGGGTGTGGGTAAGACAGCTATCGTCGAGGGCTTAGCCCAGCGCATTATCACAGAAGAGGTACCCGATAGCTTGCTCGATAAGCGCATTGTCATGCTCGATCTGGCGGGTATGATTGCCGGTACCAAGTATCGTGGAGAGTTTGAAGAGCGCCTCAAGAAGGTCATGGCCGAGCTGGAAAATGACGATAAGACCATTGTCTTCATCGATGAGTTGCACCTGATTGTTGGAGCTGGAGCGGCAGAGGGGGCCATGGATGCTGGCAACATTCTCAAACCAGCTCTGGCGCGGGGCAAAATTCAGGTCATTGGGGCCACGACCACGGTTGAATACACCAAGCACATCGAGAAAGATGCGGCCCTCGAGCGGCGGTTCCAGCCGATTCAAGTACCCGAAACCAACCTACCTGAAACGCTCGCTATTCTGAAGGGACTACGGCGGCACTACGAAGATTTTCATGGTGTCACGGTCAGTGATGAAGTACTGGATGACACCGTCCAACTTGCCAAGCGCTATATTAATGATCGCTTCATGCCCGATAAAGCCATTGATCTATTAGACGAAACCGCAGCACACTTGAGGATTGATAAGGGCAAAACCTCTCCAGAGGTGCGGAAGCTCCAAAAGGAACTAAAACTGGTCAATACCCGGCGTGAAGAAGCCGCGGAATCCGAGGACTACGAACGGGCTGCTCAGTATAAGACCCGGGCCAGCCAAATTAATTCGGAACTGGAAAAACTCCACGCCAGCCAAAAAGACAGCAAGCGCCTCACCTTAACCAGTGAAGATGTGGCTGAGGTAGTTGCTCGCATGACTGGCGTACCAGTAAAAAAGGTTATCCGTTCTGAGGCCAAATATCTCCTGAATCTAGAAAAACAGCTCGGGAAGTTTATTGTTGGGCAAGATGAAGCCGTGACAGCCGTAGCCAAAGCCGTCCGACGCAATCGCTCCGGAATTGGCAGTAGTAAGCGGCCCATTGGTTCGTTTATCTTCCTGGGGCCAACTGGAGTTGGAAAGACCGAGCTGGCTCGAGTGTTAGCACGGGAGTTCTTTGGTTCTGAAGAGACGCTCGTTAAAATTGACATGAGTGAATTTGGTGAGCACCATACCGTCGCGCGCCTCGTTGGTGCTCCGGCCGGCTACGTGGGCTATGATGACGGTGGCCAGCTGACTGATAAGATTCGCCGCCAACCGTACAGTCTGGTGTTATTTGATGAAATCGAAAAAGCCCATCCCGATGTCTTTAACATGTTGCTGCAAATTCTTGAGGATGGTGTTCTAACCGATGCTAAAGGCCGCAAAATTGATTTCACAAATACCATTGTCATAATGACCAGCAATATTGGTGCCGAGAAGCTCCAGAAAGAAGCCAGCCTAGGCTTTCATGTCAGCAATGCTGATGAGCTCAAAGACTTGATACGCTTACACGATGAGAATAAGGACAAAGTTATGGATGAGCTCAAGCGCATGATGCGCCCCGAGCTACTCAACCGCATCGATAAGATAGTGGTCTTTCGTGCGCTAACCAAGAAAGATGTGTTACATATTCTGGATCTACAACTCGATGAACTCAAGCAACGCTTAGCTAAACACGGTCTTGGTCTAGAGGTCTCCACCGCCGCCAAGAAACACATATTGGAAAATGGTTACGACGCCCATAATGGGGTTCGGCCACTGCGTCGCGTGCTCCAAGACACGCTGGAGGATCACATTGCCCTAGAACTACTCGACAGCCATTACCAAAAAGGCGATATTGTCCAAGTTGGTGCCAAGGGCAAAGACCTAACGTACGCGACCGCCACCGAATAGTAATAGCTGGTATACTGCAACCTATGCAAAAAGCTCAACGACGCACGCTGGCGGTCCTCCTGGGCGGCCTTGTCGTAGTCGGTGTCCTATTATGGCAGCGAAATGCTCTCTACGACTGGTGGCAGCTGCGTAACTACCAGGCCCCGGCGACTGTGTCACAGTTAGCCAGTGATACCACTATGACGGGCACAGCCAAACATCTATTTTTCGTCAACCACGCTTCGGTAGAGGATAAAGCCGCCTTTAACCAACATTGCCCCAACGATGGTGGCGAGCAAACGATTATCTTGGGCTGCTACCACCCGCATGAACACGGTATTTTTGTCTTTCAAGTGAGCGATCCACAGCTAAACGGTATCGAGCAAGTGACGGCCGCCCACGAGATGTTACACGCCGCCTACGAACGACTCAGTGCTCACGATCGCCAGCACATCAATAGTTTGCTCATGAATTTTTACCAGCACGATTTGCACGATGAGCGTATTGTCGCCACGAT
>CAYTTW010000064.1:0-4308 GCA_964441005.1 uncultured Candidatus Saccharibacteria bacterium
GTTCACAATCGTACACAAAGACACAAAGTTGCGATATATGCGTAAGCGGCAAAAGTCACCGGTGTTGGCGTATACTGGGAGTAATGGCGACAGCGGTTAAGAAACCCAAGAAATTGGCTATCATTGATGGCAAGTCGGTATTTTACCGCGGCTATTATGCCATGCCCAACCTGAGCACCAAAGATGGTAAGCCGACCGGTGGAGTGTTCGGTTTTGCGACCATGGCGCTGGATGTGATCCGAAAACTCAAGCCGGATTATGTGGCAGTGGCCTGGGACAAGCCCAAGACCAATATTCGTAAGCGTCTGGAGATGTATCCAGAGTACAAAGCTGGTCGCAAGCCCGCACCGCCGGATTTTAAGCAACAGATTCCCATTCTACACGAGCTACTGGCGGCTTTTGGCTGGCCGCTGTACGAACTCGATGATTACGAAGCCGACGACATAATGGGTACGTTGGCCGTGCAGGCCGCCAAAAAGGATATCGAAGTCCAGCTGGTCACGAGTGATCTTGATATGCTGCAGCTGGTTGACCCTCACATTCATGTCTATGCGCTCAAAAAAGGTTTGAGTAACATTGAGTTATTTCACCCCGAGAGTTTTGAAGCCAAGTACGGCCTCAAGGCTACTCAGTTCTTAGATCTCAAAGCCCTCAAAGGTGATGCGTCTGACAATATTCCTGGGGTTCCCGGCATAGGTGAAAAAACCGCCATTGAACTGCTAAAACAGTTCAAAACTCTCGATGGTGTGTATGACAACCTGGAGCTCACCAAAGATGCTTTGCGCATTCGTCTGGAAGCCGGCAAAGACCTGGCCTACCTCAGTAAAAAAATTGGGGCCATTTGGACTAACGCACCGATCAAGCTCAATTTGAATGAAGTCGACGGTAGCACCTGTAATCCTCACGAGGTAGCCAAAATTTTACAACGATTGGAGTTTCGCAGCCTGCTACGGAACTTGCCGGAGGTCATGAAGGTTGATCCGAATGAGGTTCGCGAAGCGCAAGCTGCGTTTGATGTCCAATTGGCTGTAGCTGATAACCTGCTGATTGACTCGGCCGCGATGCTCACAAAGCTCACCATGTCCAGCAGTCAATCATGGATTATGCATAGTCGGGCCGCTGGCAAACACGGCCGCCAACCGCAAGTCCTGATTTTGAGCCCCGACCCTAAAACGGTCATTACCTTTGATTTGACCAAAGTAAACGCAACTGACGTGCTCACTAAACTTAGCGGTTTGCAATCGGTCATTGGCTACGATATTAAGTACAGCCTGAAGGTCTTAATTGAACTTGGGCTAGTACTGCCCAGCGTCAAACACGATGTCTTAATTGGGGCGTTTTTGATCAATAGTTTACGGCGTGAGCAAACGTTGACCGAGCTGGCTCAAGCCGATCTGGGCTACGAGGGCTCGCCGTTTGAAAATCTTGACCCGGAGGAGCTTATTGCCCGGGCCCCAGAGGTTGTTGCCGTTATTCGGGAGCTCTACCAACGTCAGGCCAAAGAACTGGCTAAACTACCAAAAGTTACGAAGTTGGCCACTGATATCGAGTGGCCCATCAATTCTGTTCTGGCTCGTATGGAGTACGAAGGTATTCAGCTCGATACCAAGTACCTGGTGAAATTTGCCGACGAACTGGGCGATATGGTCAGTGATATTGAGCAACAAATTTACGGTCATGCCGACTATGAGTTTAATATCAGTAGTCCATCGCAGTTGGCAGACGTGCTCTTTACCAAGCTGCAATTGCCCACAGCCACCATAAAAAAGGGTAAAACCGGTTACTCCACGGCGGCCAGCGAGCTCGATAAACTACGCGGCATTCATCCCATCATTGACCTGATTACCCAGTACCGCGAGGTCACCAAGCTCAAAAACACCTATGTTGATGTGATGCCCAAACTGGTCGACGAAAACTCGCGGCTGCACACGACCTTTAGCCTCACAATTGCCCAAACTGGTCGCCTGAGTTCGTCTGATCCAAATTTACAGAACATTCCCATTCGCACCGAGCTCGGCAAACGGATTCGCACTGCCTTTGTGGCCGGGAAGGGCAAAGTTTTAGTCGGCGCCGACTATTCCCAGTTTGAGCTGCGCTTAGCAGCCGTACTCTCTGGTGACAAGAACATGATCGAGGCCTTCAATCAGGACCTGGATATTCACGCTCAAACCGCTGCCATGGTGCATGGCATTCCGCTGGATAAGGTTACCAAAGACATGCGCCGCGACGCTAAAGTGGTCAATTTTGGCGTCATGTATGGGCTAAGTCCACATGGCCTCAGTGCGGCGACTGGCCTCACCTACGAAGCTTCCAAAGATTTTATTCAAAAATACTTTGACGTGCGCAAAGATCTCACCAAGTACATTGAACAAGTTAAAGAGCAGGCCACCAAAGAGGGTTATACCGAAACCTTGTTTGGCCGGCGCCGCCCAACGCCCGACGTGCACTCCGCTAACTTCGCCGTTCGCGAGGCGGCTATTCGCCAGGCCGTCAACATGCCGTTTCAAGGCACAGCGGCCGACGTCATGAAGCTAGCGATGATTGAAATTGATAAACAGTTGGCCGATGGCACAAAAATGCTGCTGCAAATTCACGACAGTGTGTTGGTGGAATGCCCCGCGAGTGAGGCTGAGGCCACCGCCAAGCAAATCAAGGACATTATGGAGAATGTGGTAAAACTGCCAGTAAAACTAACCGTCGACACCCATTTTGGCAAAAACTGGGGTGAGCTATAGTAATGAGACACCAAAAAGGTTTCTCATCGCGCCGGGCAAAAAGTGCGATTTTTGCTCGGGCTGCTCTTCCCAGAACTGGAAAGTTGGGGTGAACTATGAATAACGACATTCAACTTGAGCTACATGTGCCCAACTTTGACAAGGTTATTGAGTTTTATCAAAAGCTGGGGTTTGTTGAAGTTTGGTCTAGGCGTAAAGGCGATGGTGGTGATTATTTAGTGATGCGACGGCAGCATACCGTCATTAATTTTTGGCCAGGAAATAACACAGTCTGGGAGCAGCCCTATTTTAAAAACTTTCCCCATGACACCAAAAGAGGGTATGGAGTTGAGATTGTTATCCCAGTTGACGACATCTCAACCTTTTATAGCTCTGTAAAAGATTTTGCCAAGATAGTCGAGCCGCTTCAGCTCCAGCCTTGGGGTGTCCAAGACTTTAGAGTTGAAGACCCGTTCGGCTACTATTTGCGCATTACCGAGCCACACGATTCTAGTGATCAAAAATACAAAGTGAAGTAGGTGACTAATGAGTGAAGGCAAAGACGGACATATTTATAAGGCAGCCGGGATTGTAATCCAGGACCGCAAACTGCTAGTTGAGCGGTCCAAAGGTAAAGAGTTCTTCATTGCTCCGGGCGGCTCAATTGAAGAAGGTGAAACTGAAAAGCAAGCTTGTGTGCGCGAACTCAAGGAAGAGTTTGACATTGAGGTGGCCGAGGAGGATTTAGAGGAGTTTGGGCGATTTGAGGCCGCGGCCGCTGGTCAAGAAGACAGGATCGTACATATGGCCGCGTTTACGGTTCGTCGATGGCTTGGTGAGCCGACTCCTCGCAGTGAGGTAGAAGAAATTGCCTGGGTAACGTCGGCAAATGAACAAAACTTACCATTGGGCTCTATTTTTGAGCATGAAGTCATTCCCCGATTAAAAAGCCAAAACCTGATTGATTGACCAGTAAAATCCCACCAATGCAATAATTATAGTCATCGTTAAAGCGAGCTTGGTATACTGTAGAACGTGAATAACGGTGAAGTTTTTGTTCCTGATCCCAAATATGAAGCCCCCAAGCTCTTAGTAGTCGAGCAGGCTCTTGGTGAGGGTGGGCTGATTGATAATCATCTCCGCTGGGTAGAACACGGCGAAGCGCCCAGCGCCGATCTGTCCGCGCGTGACTATGGTTACCTACCATTGCAGTTTGTTGAACACGACCTAGTCGACCCGCGCCCGAGCCGCGAGCCGATTGATTTTCAGCAACTGGCCACCGATAAACTGGGGCTCGATTATGATGCCGACTATGCTTCACTAGTCCAGAATGTCAATTACCTTGAACAGGGCTGGTATGACTTTTTAGTCAAGGAGCAAGTGTTAGAGCGCGAGCAAGTACTGGCTATGCAAATAGCCGCGGACAACGCCTATCGTCTAGACACTCTAACCGAGGACAATTTGCCGGCCTACGTTTCGACTATTCTTGGTGGGTTTATGGCGCTGGCTCGGCAATATGGGATTGAAACCCCAGATCGGAAGAGCGTCGTGGTGGGAAAGTGTGTTCGTCCTGGTGTAGATCTCGGTGGGGGGC
>CAYTTW010000065.1:0-4232 GCA_964441005.1 uncultured Candidatus Saccharibacteria bacterium
TATCTGGTTCTCATCCAGAAGATCGCGGGTTCGAATCCCGCAGGGGTCACCAGTTCCACTCATTTTAGCTGTACGACCTGTGGACCTCTATCCGCTTATGGTACAATAATCGTAAGCATTACCGTGACAATAATCGATGAGGGAAGTATATGAATAAACACACAGTAAAGGCACAAGTCATTAAAGATTTTTCATGAGTCGGCTCCCCAGTCCTGGTAATGATGACGGAACATGGGGCGATATCCTCAATGATTTTCTAAGCCGGGCCCATAACAACGACGGTACGCTGAAAGATATCGGTGTGATAGCCGACAAGGCTAATAATACGGCTGTCGTGCACAACGTCGGGGATGAAGTGGTTGATGGTGTCAAAACATTTTCGGCTGCGCCGGTCGTGCCGACTCCCGGCTCGGGCACGGAAGCGGCTAATAAAGGTTATGTCGATGCTCAAGTAGGCGGTGGTGCAACACCCGACGCAACAGCCAGCACCAAGGGTAAGCTGCAATTAGCCGGTGATTTGAGCGGCACGGCCGATCTACCAACAGTTCCTGGGTTGGCTGGCAAAGCTGATGCCAGCGCTTTGACGGCGCACACCAGCAATACTTCGAACCCGCACAATGTCACCAAGGCTCAGGTCGGTCTGAGTAACGTCGATAATACTAGTGACGCCAATAAACCGGTTAGCACGGCAGCTCAAGCTGCCATTGATGCGAAAGTCGCCGATGCAATTGCTGACGGCACGACCAGTATTGCGCCGTCACAAAACGCCGTCTTTGATGCTTTGACGCTCAAACAAAACTCGCTGGGCTTCACGGCCGAAAACGTGGCCAATAAGGACACTGACGGCACGCTGGCGGCTAACTCTGACACCAAATACCCTAGCCAAAAAGCCACCAAAGCCTACGTTGACACCCAGGTAAGCGGCGGTGCAACACCTGACGCGACGGCCACCACCAAAGGTAAGCTGAAACTGACAAATGACCTGGGTGGCACGGCTGACCTGCCAACCGTGCCTGGACTAGCTAGTAAGGCTAGTGATGCGGCCGTTGTCCATAAAGCCGGCGCTGAAACAATTACTGGTGCCAAAGATTTTACTGGTGGCGCTACGATAAATGGCACGACTATTGTTCTCAGTAATGACTCTCGGTTGAGCGATGCCCGGACGCCGACTGCCCATGCACCTTCGCACAAAAGCGGTGGCAGCGACGCGATTAAGCTTAATGAGTTAGCAGCACCCACAGCAGCGGTTGCTCTTAGTAGTCAGAAAATTACTGGACTAGCTAATGGCACTGTTGCCACCGATGCAGCAGCCTTTGGACAAATCCCGACCGGGTTACCCCCGACCGGTACGGCCGGTGGCGATCTGTCCGGGTCATATCCTAACCCTACAGTAGCTAAGGTTAATGGTGTCAGCATAAGTGGTACACCGGTGGCTGGCTATCTTCCCACTGCTACTTCGGCGTCGGCTGCCACCTGGCAAGCGCCGGCCATCGCTCCGGTCACCAGTGTCGCCGGGAGGATGGGTGACGTAGTCTTGGCTGAAAGTGACGTGGCCAATTTGACCAGTGACTTAAGCGCCAAGGCGCCACTGGCTTCACCAGCCCTGACTGGCACTCCTACCGCCCCTACTGCCTCGCCGGCGGATAACTCCACCAAACTTGCCACCACCGCTTACGTTGATGCTGCCGCAGCCACCATGGGCGCTCCCAATACGCAGACTGCCAGCTATACCTTAGTCCTGTCTGACGCCGGCAAAAGTGTTGAGATGAATTCGGGCAGCGCGCAGGTGATCACCATTCCCCCCAACGCCTCGGTGGCTTATCCAATTGGTACGGTTATTGAGCTGTGTCGGATTGGAGTAGGCAGTTTGACGATCACGCCTGGTGCCGGAGTAACCATCCCTAATCGACTCGAAGCCGCCGGAACTACTTCGCGCACCATCGCCGCTCAATGGTCGTCCGTTTCCATCCGCCAACGGGCCACCAATGTCTGGGTGTTAATAGGAGATATCGCTTGAGCGCCCAACTGCTCATGCGGCGAGGTATCATGGCAAAACCTCCGTTTAACCCCTTGAGCCTCAGCCCCTCGGCTTGGTACAAACCGGAAACTCTGTCAGCCCTCAACGACAGCGACCCCGTGGGCAGTTGGCTCGACTCATCGGGCAATGGCAGAACGCTCAGCTCGACATCGACTGCTCAGCCTCTCTTCCGTGCGGCGGCTCAAAACGGGTTATCGGTGGTTGACTTCGACGGTATCAATGACCAGCTGAGTTTAGCTGGTTTCCCGTACGCGGTGAGCCTAACCGTCATCGCTGTCATTTCCTTTGACGCTGCGCCGGGGTCTAGCTCGGTGTGGTCCAGCGACAATTTTGGAACTATCGAAATGCGTGCCCAAACTACCGGCGCTAACATAACGCACGGCATATATAGCGCCAGTGCAAGCATATCCACCCCCGCCGTCGCCGTACCCAGCTATCATGTGGTGACCGGCCGTTTTAACCCAAGCGTATATCTAAATGTTCGTCTGGACGGCGGCAGTGGCAGCTTCCCCGCTACTGCTAACAACCTCTCAGGTACCCGGGCGCTCTGTCTCGGCTCGCGCGGCGGCGGCGTGGCTTCCTCGGCTAGGATTGGTGAATATTTCGCTTGGACAGGCGCAGCACCTCTTAGCGATAGCGATGCCGCTAAGATCGAGGGTTATCTAAAGGCTCGTTGGGCAACTCCTTGAGTTGCCTTTTTAGCTCCCGCCTATCTTGCTTCATTTGCTCAAACTAGAGCAACAAAGTGTTCCTAACTAGTTATAAACAGGTATACTTGTAGTTATGAGAAAACTATTGCTTTTATTGCCTGTGGTGCTAATCCTGCTGAATTTTTTGCCAGTGTCACTACATAAGGATACAGTGAATTATGGAGGTTCACTTGATACACTCCAGCCACGCTACTGGACGATGATCGATACGCAAGTAAATGTGTCTGTTTCGGCAAAGTCTCCCAACTTTTTGACCAAAAATAATTCGGGGTCGACCCCGGTCGGTGAAACTCTTAATCAAGGCGCTAAATTTCACGGGTTTCCCTTCGGGGCTTATTTTAGTAAAACCTCACAGAGTAAGCTAGGTGATTCGGTTTCGTACTTCAGTGCTAGCGCCTATGCATGGTTGTGGGTGCTAGTAGATGCCGCACTAATCTTGCTAAGCTTTGGCTTTGCTTGGAAGTTTAAGTAAAGGCATGGATGCAGCCAGCTTCCCTTCCCATGCTCCAGATGCTGGGAACAGTTTGCTCCGTTAGCTGTGGGGTACGCTCGGCGAGGGGAAAATTCTTGACGTGTGCTGTAGCGTTATTCTCTGAGTAGGATCGAGCGTGCATGTATCTGATAAAACAGCGTCTGGGACGATGGTGCAAGTCGGAGATGGATCCATCAGCGTGCCGTTCCCTGTATGAGTGAGACCAAAATTATGGCCTAGCTCGTGCGCCCCGGTCCACAGCGGTATGCAGCCATGATGATTTTGAACTGTGGCGATCGAATAGGCGTCGATGACGTCTAAGTTTTTGCCAGTACCACCGGAACCACAAATCTTGTCAGTCGGCCACGATTTGGTATCCCACGCAGGTATGACCTGGGTGATGACATCATCTCTACTGACGGTACCAGCATCTTTGGCCAGGATATTGGCATAGATCTGATGTAGGATGGTGGGATCCTGGCACTGGTCATGACAGGTCATGTAGTAAGCTTGCGTCTGACCACCACGCATGACACTCACCCCTTGATAGGTGTAGCAGCTACCTACTTGCATGCAGTACCAATTATGAGCATGGCTGCCGATCGACTCGGCTACCCCGAGCTTACTGGTGTCATTGCCATCACTCGGAAGCAATAAGACTACTCGTACAGGAGTGGTAGTTGCAATTTTGGGGGTTTTAGCGGCACCACTCATCGGTGATCGGGCTGCGAGTTTGCTTTGAAAAGTAGGCTCCAGGTTACTGTTTGAGATAGCGGCAGTCAAGGAATAGGAAAGCACAACTGTGGCTGCAATGAGC
Source organism: uncultured Candidatus Saccharibacteria bacterium (assembly GCA_964441005.1). Classification (GTDB taxonomy): domain Bacteria; phylum Patescibacteriota; class Saccharimonadia; order Saccharimonadales; family CAYTTW01; genus CAYTTW01. Next base: position 4,038 of record CAYTTW010000065.1, read on the forward strand.
GGCAGTAGGATTGCAGCGCGTCGTGATGCAGAGGTATTTTTGCTGTTTTTACCCCTAGAGTAAAGTTTCTTAAACTGCATATGTACCACCTTCCTTGCTAGATTTACATTATAAACCCATTTATGCTATTTGTCAATCTATCGTAATGGTTCAATAGCTTGGAATCACTTAACCAGGAGTCCAAGCTATGGATAT
>CAYTTW010000066.1:0-3857 GCA_964441005.1 uncultured Candidatus Saccharibacteria bacterium
CAAACAGCCTGAAGTATCAATTGTGTGTACCAGATGAAGTCGCTACAATAGATAAATGAGTCGGGCTGTCAACAAAGCGTTCAAAACTACTCCTCGGTCTCACTTCCTACCACCCAGTGTGGCCAAAGATGCCGATCTTGATATGCCGCTGCCTATCGGGCATGGTCAAACTAATAGTCAACCAACCACTGTCCGCTTAATGCTGGAGTGGCTCAAAGTTCGCCAGGGCAACAAAGTGCTCGAAGTTGGTTCTGGATCTGGCTGGACGAGCGCGATGCTAGCCCGTTTGACAGGACCAAGTGGTAAGGTCGTGGCGGTGGAGCGGATTCCCGAGCTGCTCCAAATGGGCAAGGGAAGTTGCCATAGCTTGGGGATTATGAACATTAGCTTCTGTCGGGCACTGGATGTCTACGGCTGGCCCGCCGGGGCGCCGTACAATCGTATTTTGGTAAATGCTGTCGCCTCATCGGTGCCGCCAGAATTAATTGAGCAGTTAGCGCACGGTGGCCGGCTGGTTATTCCCGTTAAAAATGATATTGTCGTGATTGAAAAAGATAAGCACGGGGCCCTCCAGCAGGAAGTACACCCTGGTTTTGTGTTTGTCCCGTTGCTTGAGGCCTAGCGAATAAAGTAAATAACGGTGACAGAGTAGCTAAGTTTATTTTCGCCCGGCTGGACTGCCAGTTGCGTCGTTTTGTCATCAGTACCAGTGGCCGATGGTGCTCCCAGCTCCAGCAAGGGGTAGGGATTAACGCCACCACTGTCGGTAACTGATTTTACCTTACCAACTTTAAAGCCCAGATTTTTGGCTTCGACATCGGCCTTACTTCGAGCGTCTTTCGTGGCGGAATCGCGGGCTTGGTTTTCCAGGCTTTTGCGCATTTGGTCACTAAAGTTATATTGTGGCGTAACCGATCCAGACGGCGATGTGGTTACTAAATAGTCTTGAACCTTCTGTGCTAGGTCACGCTTGTTAAGCGTAATCGTGAGTTGCAACGTGTAGGTGCTGGTATCTTCTTCTACGGGAATGTAGATTTGATCATAGCCACTGGCGTTGGTTTTGATTTGCTTATCGGTAACACCTAAGCCTTTCAGCTGACGGACTATGTCGTCGCTCTTTTGACTTATCTCTTTGAGAGCCGTCGGGCGGTCGGGATTTTTAACGTCATAGGATGGTGAAAAAACAAATTCGTCGGGCTCGGCTGTCAGTGTCGTTTCACCTGTGACGCTGACTGTTCGCTCGCTGCTCGACTGCGCTTGCCATGGCTTCCAGATAACTACTAACGCGGCAATAACAACCAATAGCAGAATAATGATTACCCGCAGATCAATGGAGAGTTTGAAGCTAAGTTTCGGTTGTTTTTCCGGCGGATCGGTCGGTGTCATAATGGATTCTTTTAGTCTGGCGCTAAATTTTACAAATGTAAAGCGCCAGTTATCCACAGAGGGAAACATAAGCATTTATAAAATAAAACACATGTATTGACAAGCTTTTGGCGCGGGAGTATTGTGTTGAATAGAACATCGTGAGGTGTTTAGCCGGCCGGCCAGCGATGGGCGGGTGGCGATCAGAAGAGGATCCGCAAGGATCCTTTTTTGATTTTTTAGGAAAAATCTCACAGCTCTTTCGTGCCCACATGACTAGGCTAAGGTAAGAAGGAGGGGAAATGGCACGACGTAACTGGGATAAAACGGCTGAAAAAGAATTTGCCGAAATGGACAAAGAGTGGCAGGCAGACTGGGCCGACCTACACAAACGGGTAGCTAGGCGGCATTTACGCTGAACTAATCTAGGCCTCGACAGGAGTGGCTAGGGGCATGATCATAAAGATCTCTAAAGCTTTTTCTGCCGCAATGCCAACCAGGTCAACGCGGCGCTCGGGATCGGTCGGTTTATGCACTTGCTTACTCCGCGGAACTAACAGATCCGTATTTCCGCTTCTGATATAGAGTCCTCGTAAGAGTAAATGTAGGGGATCGATCCCAATGGTGCTCACTTGCCACAGTTGATCATTTTCAGTCAAGTAATCATTATTAAGCAGATTATCTATGGCGGTGTCAACCTCAGCGCTCGAGGTCAATGGGCGATGAAGTTTCATGGGCTGATCGTATTTACAGGTACATGTCTCTCGTAGTTTCAGCAAACCTTCGGTGTCCGCTAGCAGGTTGCCACGATACTGAGTGGCAAATTCGCTGACTAATGCTCTGGCGGTCGTTGCCACCACGACATCGGGCTCGTCATCGTCTGCCGGTAGGGGCTCAACATTCGCGAGCGTTGCCATGATGGTTCTGATAGTGAAGCGGTCACTATTTGTTTCGCCCTGAAAAGTATGCTTTGTGACGAGATCACCCGCGTGGGCACCTTCTAATGGCGAGTGTAAGGGGACAATTGAGGACCGCGGCAGCACAGACATTTGCTTTGATGATACAACTATAGGTCGAAAGTGCAAGTACGCTACAATAAAAGAGTGATCGCCCTTAATAACCAACAATTTGCCCAGATTGTCAGTTGGGCCATCGATCTGACACCTAAAACATATCTCAAGCATCTCAAAAATGTCGCCTTTGTGGTTGAAGACGAGCCAACCGAGGCCCAACGCGAACAACTTGCCTTACATCTTGGTATGACCCTCTATGGTCTGTATGAAGGCGTGCCCTTAACACGGCGAGGTGGGCTGACAAACTATCCCCCCGACAAGATCACTATTTTTAGACAGCCAATCCTGGTGAGCAGTCAGTCCGAAGCGGAGGTCAAAGAAAAAGTGCGACACACCGTCTGGCACGAAGTTGCCCACTATTTTGGACTTAACCACGATGAAATTCGTAAACGAGAACCGCAAATATGAACAGTTTATGGGATAAATTCTGGAAGGATAAAAATGGTAAAGTGCCGATTTCTGAGCGGCCCAACCCACCCCTGATAGCCGCTTTTATGAGCATGTTTCTCACGTTTTTCTTGCCCGAGGGTCATCTAAAATCGATAATGTCGCTCATTGCTTTCGGCGCCTGGTTTACCTGGGCGTGGCTGGAGTTATTTCAAGGCAGTGCCTACTTCCGACGAACCATCGGTCTCATTGTGCTGATAATCATTGTATATAATAGAATCTAATAGCTTGCAAGTTTGTGTAGCCATTGTATAATCGACACGTTATGCTGCCAGATCCCACTAACCAGTTAGGTGAAACAGCGGCTCTGCCCGCTGATGATGTTGTGGTGGTAACTCAAGTGCCCCCAGAACGCGTTCAGCAGTTTTGCGATGCCGTCTCGGAGCACAAATCATTTATGTTGACGTTGGCGTATCGCCTGACTGGATCTTACGTCGATGCTCAAGATGTTGTTCAAGAATCACTCAGCAAAGCCTGGAGAGCGTTGCCAGCTTACGAAGAACCAGCTCAGCCGGTCGCGCCGTCTGAAGTAGTAGGCAGCTGGATGGCCCGATGGCTGGTTAAGATCACCTATAACGCTGGCATTGACCAACTGCGTCGACAAGAACGCAGTTCACGACGTCTTAATAGTAGTGTGGATGTACATCAGATGGACGAAGAGCCAGGCCTACACCGGCGATTAAACTTAGAATCTTCGGCTGAGGCAGAAGCACATCTATCAGAGGAAATGCGCTGGACATCGAGCATCCTGGACGCTTTGCCAGCACACCATCGGAAAGCTTTATATCTCTACCTAGAAGGGTACAAGTATGCCGAAATTGCGGCTATCCTGGATGTGCCCCTTGGAACGGTGCGGTCACGAATTAATCGCGCCAGAGCCACCGCCAGGCAGTTAGTAACTTCGGTTACGTAGCGCGCTAGTGGATATGCTTAAATAAAGACATGTCAGGTTATAAAGGGCATGTGGCTGGA
>CAYTTW010000067.1:0-3820 GCA_964441005.1 uncultured Candidatus Saccharibacteria bacterium
GGTTTTGGACAAGGCCAAAACGTCAACTTTGACTTTGGCGACTTGGGTTTGGGTGACATTTTTGAAAGCTTCTTTGGCGGTGGTTTTGGTGGCCAACGCAGCCGGGCTCGGCAAAGCCGCGGCAACGACGTAGAAAGCCAAGTAACCATCACGTTTGAAGAGGCGATTTTTGGCACCGAAGTTGACATTAATATGCTCCTTGATGACACCTGTGAACACTGCAAAGGCACGACCGTTGAACCGGGCTTTGAGCTCAAAACGTGCGATCAGTGTCATGGCTCGGGTCAAGTAGTTAGCGTCACACAAACCGTTTTCGGCAATATTCAACAGGCCACGGTCTGTCCCAAATGCCGGGGTCGCGGCAAGATACCAGAAAAGGAATGTTCGGTCTGTCACGGCAAAGGTACCCAGCGGCGCAACAACGAAGTGCGGCTCAAAATTCCAGCCGGTATTGACGATGGTGCCACCATCCGCTTGCGCGAACAAGGTGAAGCCATCGCCAACGGCCCAAAAGGTGACCTCTACGTTAGTGTCCGCGTCCGGCCGCACAAAAAGTTCACCCGAGAAGGTGACTTAATTCTAAGTGAAGAAAGTGTCGATATGGTCGAAGCAGCCCTCGGTACTACCATTGAGGTTGAGACTGTTGATGGCCCAGTCACTATGAAAATTCCACCCGGCACCCAAAGTGGCACCGACTTTAAGCTCTCGGGGCATGGCGTACCCCACCTGAAAGGCGGTAGCCGTGGCGCCCATATCGTCACTATCCATGTCGAGATCCCGACCAAACTAAGCAAACGTCAGCAGGAGTTGCTTCAAGAATTCCAAGGCGATAATGCTAAGAAAAAGTTTTGGGCCTAGTCTAGCCTTAGCGTAAGCATATTAGAATAATTTGGCGTGTGCTATATTGAAAGTAACTTAAGCCAGTTTGGCAGGAAGCTAGTACCATGATTGACACTACCACCGCCCTTCTCGTGGGTTTATTCTTTTTTCATGGGGCCTTGGCGAGCTTGATGGCTGGCTTTCATTTTTGGCCTAAAAAAGATCACACAGTTAAATTTTTTGGCCTGGCGCTCATCTTTAATGGTCTGGCCTTTACAACCTGGGCTCTCTTGGCACTCAATCATTTGAATAACTTACGAGTCCTAGCGAGCCTAGCGGCCGTCTTTGTGATCTTGGCCCTGCTGTCCTTTTATGTGGCCGGCATTCAGCATCTGCAAGATACAACGTCCTATGGCAGTGCATTGTTTGTGGGTGTCGTTGCGGCGTTTGGTCTATTTATACTGCGCACATTTATTTATCCGGCTCATCTCATTGTGACGGGCGGGGGCTTCTTGCTTTTTGAACTACGTCTGCCAGTGCAACTGGCTTATGTATTTGTACTGGTAGCTGCGGTTTTCCCAGCCATGAACGCCATGGCAGGCAAATTTAAAAGTACCGGCCTGCGGTCGTTAATCAAGGCTTGTTTTACAACCCTGGCCATCGGCGGGATTTTATTAGTTACCTCCACCAACACCAATTTACTCCTGGTCAATGGCATAGCCATGTCGGTGGCTTTCTTGCTGCTATGGACCACACTGCTGACGCGTTCTGGACAAAAGGCGTTAGATAAAATTACGTGAGACCGGTGTTTCGGTAGACTTTTATGGCTTATTTGCAGCGCTCTGACAAATTACTCGTCATTATTGGTCCGTCAGGAACAGGAAAATCGAGTGCCGTGCATCGCCTACAGGCAGCCGGTGTAGTGAGTGTCACGCCATCGTGGACCACCCGCCCACCGCGGCCGGATGAACAAGCCGGCGCCATTGAACATCGGTTTGTTGACGAGGCCGAGTTTCAGCGCCAAGTTGCCAAGAGTCATTTTTTGGAGGCCGTTCAGTTATTTGGCTTGCCGTATTGGTATGGATTGCCAAAAGTTGTCAAGCCGGCTGCGCCGGTCGTGCCGCTCGTCATGCTGCGCGCGCAACTACTGCCCTTACTGGCTAAGTTTTATGATAACTTCGTGGTGTACCAAGTTGAAGACAGTCTTGAAAAAGTAAAGGCCCGTTTACAAGAGCGGGCAGTGGCTGGTCAAGCTCTGGGCTCGCGTTTGCACGATTTTGAAAAAGAGATTGCCGCCGGTCGCCAGCTTGCTCAGCGGACTTTCACGAATAGCGGCCGTCTAGAAGACCTAGTAGCTCAATTGCGTGAAGCAATTACCCTAGACTTTACTGAATAAAAGCCTGTAGCGCGCTGGTTAGTTGGGTGGTCATAGACGTGGTACTGATAGTCGAGCGACCATCAAATGGCTGTGAGCCATAGTCGCCAAAACTGGCGTGATTGGCGCCTTCAATTGAAACAATGGTTGTATTTTTGGGCAGGCGGTCATGAACTTTGGCGAGTGGTTCCAATGGATCGTGGGTACCGACCACGGCTAATGTCCGACCACTAAACTGCTGATCTTGTGCGGAGCAATAGGAAGCAAATAAAATGAGCCCCTTGATTGATTGCGGCTGGCGAAAATTAAAATGACAAGCGGCACCTCCACCCATAGAGTGTCCGCCAATGTACCACTTGGTAATCGTAGGATGGGCTTTGATGATTGCTCCTGCCAGATTTGGTTGTAAATCAGCTAAGCGTAGTAGTGGTTTCACAATAAAGACCCTAACACCACTGACTTGAGCAAAGGCTGATAATTTTGGGGCGTAGGCACGGCTATCAACCAGTGCTCCCGGGTAAAAAATCAAGGCCATATCAGTGCGCGCATTTTGCGGTTCAATGGTAAAACTACCGGGTTGATCTTGGTAGCTGACCTGGAATTGACTGGCTGCTTGGGCAAGAGTTTGAGGACTAATGGTAAATGACTGATCGCGCACTAGCAGGAGGCTGGGTATAAACAGGATAATGAGAATACAGCCCAAACGGTGACGATCAATAAAATGTAAGAGATATTTCAAAGCTAGTGCTATTGTTTTGCGGCATTGTTTATCATAGCATTGGCTTATGGGTTATGTAGTCCTCTTTGCAGTTGTGGTAGGTCTTTTTACTGTCTGGATGTTTGCTGACTGCATGCTGCACAAAACCAAAAACAAAATCTTCTGGTGTGTCATTATTTTTACTACTTTTCCACTTGGACCAATACTTTACGCGGCCCAAAGGTCTAAATTAATTGGTGAAAGAGAATTCACGGTCCAAACAGCACAAGGACCAATTACTCAGATTGATGAAGCGAAGTCATCGTCGGTAACCAGCCAACTCATCCGTAGCGCAGGTATAACTCTCGGCGTCATTATGGCGGCTGGCGGCCTACTATTTGTTGCCTGGATAGTTTTCCTGGCAATCATATTCTCGGGTTTGAGTAGTGGGCTCAGTGGCGGAAACTGGGGTGGTAGTAGCAAGTAGGCTGAGTGCACACTCAGGGCTATTGTTTTCCGATTCTGTTTATCTTACCATGAGCGTATGTTGCTCTCACTCTTTACGCTGATCGTCTTAGTGTTCTCGGCATGGATGTTTCTCGACTGCATGCTGCACAAAACCAAAAACAAAATCTTCTGGGCGGTTATTATCGTCACGACATTTCCGATTGGCCCAGTTCTCTATGCCTCCCAGCGAGCTAAATTAATTGGTGAAACAAAACAAGAGCTTAATACGCCAACTGGCACTATTGTCTATGATAGCCCTAATTCAGTTTCTGGAACGAGTCAGCTAATACGCAGTATTGGAATGACTCTGGGAGTCATTATGGCCGTGGGCGGGCTTCTGATGGTGGCGTTGATCGTTTTTGTTAGGCTTGGGTTTTCAGGTGTTGGTGGTTGTAGCTAGTAAGCTTGTCTGTAGCAGGTTT
>CAYTTW010000068.1:0-3792 GCA_964441005.1 uncultured Candidatus Saccharibacteria bacterium
CGTTGAAGAAATTTTACGGGCTCGCGATATTGAAGGCAGTTTTAGCAGTCTTGAAGATTTTCTCGCCAAGGTCAACGTGCGGGTTGTCAATCGTAAGGCGCTGGAGAGCCTGGGCAAGGCTGGTGCGTTTGATCGCTTTATGGAACGCTCAATGTTGATTAACAATCTTGACGTCTTACTGGCCTACGCCAACCGCTTGCAAAAAGAAGTCAACACTGGTCAAACCGACTTATTTGGCAACGATGAGAGTCAATCGGTGGCACCCAAACTGCGCGTCCAAGAAGCCACTACCCCGATTAGTCCGGGCGAACAACTGCAGTGGGAGCGCGAACTACTGGGTATTTATTTATCACGTCACCCGCTTTCACACTACGAACACTTGCTCGCCGAGCAAACGGTTCCACTTAGCAGTATTACGGCAGCGCTAGAGGGACGCACCGTTCCGGTGGGTGGCGCCATTATTGAAGCGCGCGAAATTACCACCAAAAACGGCCAGAAGATGGCATTTATAAAACTCGCCGACCTGCAAGATGAGCGTGAACTGATACTGTTCCCAGCCGTCTACCAACAGACTATTGGCATTTGGGAACGCGATAAAGTAGTCCTCGTTAGGGGCAAAGTCTCGAGCCGTGACCGTGACGGTAAGCAAGGCAGTGAAGTAAAGATTTTGGTCGAGGACGCACGTGAGCTAACTCACGAACAAGGTGCGACCTACCAACCGACTGGTAAAAAAATAAAGCCACCAAAACCGCGGGCGACCAGCATTGCGCCGGTAACCAAAGCCAGCAAAGTATTGGCACCGCCCCGCGTTTATATTCGCTTGTTGAGCAGTCAAGACCAACAGTTGCTGGTCAGTCTCAAACAGACCATTGATGAGCACGCCGGCGAAACCGAAGTTGTCTTAGTGCTTGGGCCTCAAGAACAGAAACAAATCATTAAGTTGCCGTCCAAAATCCAAAATGACAGTTCCATTCTGGGGCAGCTCCAGGCTTTGGTCGGGGAGGCCAACGTTAAAGTACAATAGGTTTAATAGCCCAGCGCGTGGCCCAGGCTAATCAGCAGTACTAGACTGGCAAAGACGTAGACATCAAGCCAGCCGTGGTGTCGCACAAAACGTTCTCCCTGGCGCCAATAGCGGCGCAGGGTGAGTCCATGGCGGATGAGTAGAACGGCTAGCAAAAAGCCCGTTAGTCCGGTCAGCAGATGGCTGACGAGCGGCCAATTAGAGCTAACACTCGAAATATCTGTCGTCACCCGCGCCGTGGTTTGCCACGGAGCCGGAGCACTCCAGACTAACGTCGTTCCACGGTTGTGCGGCCAGAGCCACGCGACGCCAATCACCAGCGTCATTACGGCCAACGGTAGGTATGGCCAATAAACCTTTAAAAAGTGTTTGGTTTGTTTTTGATGGCTACCGTGTCGTTTGCGATGTACCAGTTGTTTGGGGCCGGACATAAGCGCTATTGTACTACTTTTGACCTCAATGCGTATCTCCCCTCTACTACAAGCCACCCGAGGCAGCACCGTCTGTCAGTTTTGCTCGTCACCATACCGTTTAGGTATGCTTCCTTACAAGAACTGCCAGTCTGCACTACCCCAGGTGGCTTTCGCATAACGATGAGATATGCAATGAGGTCAATTGAAACGATAATGATAGAGGGCCATCGCGGCCGCCTGCACGACGTTAAATGATTCCTTACGTCCAAACATTGGTATTTCAACGATCAGATCAACAGCATCTCGTATGTCTGGTTCAAGACCCTCCACTTCGCGGCCCACTATCACCGCAATTTTCGGCTCATTTTCGAGCTCGGACAAGGACCGAGCTCGCGCGTCTTGCTCGAGGGCCACCACTTTGTAACTATCATGTTTCATTTGCCGAATAACCTTGTTGATGTCTGACTCGTGACTCCAGCGAACCAGTTTTTCGGCGCCCAGAGCGGTTTTATGGATTTGACGGTCAATTTTAGCAGCCAGGTGCGGCAGACGCGGGTCTGCGTTCATGACTGGGTAGGGCGTGTAGCCGGTGAGGTAGACCTTGGTAACAGCCAGTCCTTCGGCAGTCCGCAGCAGCGAGCCGACGTTATGGCAACTCCGCACGTTGTGCACGATCAAAACTAGGTTCTTCATTGCTTAAAGTGTACCAGGCGGATTCAAGCTTTAAGAAGCCGTCCTGCTTGTGCTTAAATAGGAGCATGTCACAAAATGCTCGGCTGGATGAAGAGCAGGCCACCCAGCGCCGCGCTCGGATCCTGGGAATGAGTTATTTTGATACATCGCGGCAGACCGCCAAGCCGCTGTATCACGAATACCTTAAGACTCCCGAACTCTATGAATTAAAAGTTATTCCGCTGCAGGCCGACGCACACTCCATTCTGTTTGGCGTGACTAACAATACGTCGCAACAAACGTTCGAGAAGCTGCGGCAGCGCTTTTTGGACCAACGCATTAGTTTTACGCTAATTTCAGATGTTGGCTACCGCGACTACATGCGGCTCTACGATCCGCCGAAGGAAGTGAAGTATGAAGATATTTCATTCGGCAAAGCCGCCGCGGCTGATCTGGAAGGTATTTCTAAGACGCTGGAACAAGTCCGTCCCGATGATATTCTGGCCTACCTCGTAAAGCAAGCCTACCAGCTCAAAGCCTCGGATATTCATTTGGAATGCCAAAAAACGGCCGTGCGCGTCCGCTTCCGCGTCGATGGCGTGCTCCATAGCATTGCGCACCTCAACCACGAAAAATACCGTAGTTTAACTTCTACCATTGCTGTGGCGGCCAACATCTCGGTGGGCGGCAACCAAAATCAAACTGGACACATTAATAAGGAGTACACCTTAGCGTCGGGCGAAAAAGTTATTGTCAACCTTCGCGTCGAAACGGTACCAACAGTCTATGGTCAAGATGTGGTCATGCGCTTGTTCAACTTTAAGCTCGATTACCTCAAACTTGATAACCTGGGGCTGTCAGTCAAAGAACGCGCCGTCGTCGACGATGTCATTAACCATCCGACCGGTATGGTTTTGGTGGTGGGGCCGACCGGTTCCGGTAAAACAACGACGCTGTACTCTTTGATCAATACACTCAATACCGATGAGCGTAAAATTATTACGCTTGAAGATCCCGTCGAGTATTTCCTGGAGGGCGTTGTTCAGGTGCCAGTTGAGGGAGATAAAAAAACCGACGGCTTTGCTGAAGAGCTCCGGGCTATTTTGCGGCTCGATCCCGACGTCGTGATGATTGGCGAGATTCGTGATCAAGATACCGCCCGCACCGCCCTCCAGGCCGCTCTGACCGGGCATTTAGTACTCAGCACCTTCCACGCCTCTTCGGCCGCAGCCGCGCTGACGCGCATGCTTGATGCGATTGGTATTAACCCGCTCTTTGCCTCAGCCATACATTTAGTTATGGCCCAGCGGCTGGTACGCAAGCTCGACGACACCACCAAACAACCTTACCAGCTTGATGATCGACTCAAAGCCCAGCTGCAATCAATTCTGGACAACCTACCGGAGGGAATCGAGCGACCTGACCTTAATAATGCCACGTTCTATCACGCAGGCAGTTCACCAGAAAATCCCTTTGGCTTTTCCGGACAAGTGGCCCTGCGCGAACAGCTCCAAATGACACCTGGCGTCCAACAACTCTTACGCCTTCCGCCCAACCAAATCACCACCCAAATGCTCGAAGATAAAGCGGTAGAAGAGGGTATGGTGACAATGCTGCAAGATGGCCTACTGAAAGCCGCGGCTGGCCACACCACACTCGAAGAAGTCTACCGCGTCGTCGGCT
>CAYTTW010000069.1:0-3757 GCA_964441005.1 uncultured Candidatus Saccharibacteria bacterium
AGGACGCCAGGTTCTCATCCTGGTAACAGGGGTTCGATTCCCCTTGGGACTACCATGAATTCATTGTCGGAATCGAACCAATCAGGTTCGGTTGCGAAGCAAGTCGCGAAGCGACCTTCCCCTTGGGACTACCAAAAGTGACTCAGTACTTTCTGAGTCTTTTTTGATTGAAAAATTATGGTTGAGCGACCATAATACATTCAAACATAAGAGGAATGTGAAAGAGCAGCGCTTACTAAGTCTACTGGCCATAACCTTGGCCATTGCCAATGGCGTTATTGTATTTGCAATAGCAGTCCTCTTCTTTGTACGCCCCAGCGCACTCCAAGGTCTTGCTCAAGTGGAGCTCTTGGCTGGACTCGGCCTCCTGGCCCTCCTGTACTTTGGCAGTCTTTTTCAAGTCCTTAGAAAAACGAAGCTGGGTCTCGCAACCTTTGGTCTTACCCTAATATCCGCCAGCAACCTAGCATTAGTAATCGCCCAGACCGGCGGGCTAGACTCACCATTTTACTCATTGTGGCTGCTAGTTATTGCCGCGTCAGGTATATTTGGAAGCCTGTTTACGATTGGTGCTGTAGCACTAACTATTGCCGCTCATCTCTTGGCCTTTGCCATTCATGGCTTTCGTGCCAGCTATATAATTGGACATCTAGGCAGCTTAGTAGCTACGGTTGCGGCCGGAGCGCTGGCCGAGTGGATATATTATCGGGGCTCGATTAGACGAGGCGACAAATCCGGTAGCCTACGCGGCCAGCTGGGCGAAGAACAGCTGCAAGCGAGCGTACTGATGCGTAGTATGGCTGATGGCGTGATCGTCGTTGATACCGAGCGCCGCACCCAGCTCATCAACCATGCAACTGCAACCATGACCGGCTGGGATGAGGTGGCGGTGCAAAACATTGATTATCGCTTAGTACTCAATCTCAAGAATGCCGCCAACAAGGATATTACAGATTTCGATGATCCTTTTATGGAGGCCTGGCGCAAAAATGCAAACGTAGTAAAGAACAACATGATAATGCTGACGCGGGCGGGTAAAAAGTACGAGCTCTCAATTTCAATCTCACCAATTTATAACGCCGAAAAGAAGTTAACTGGTGCAATTGGCGTATTTCGTGATATTAGTCATGAAAAAGAAGTCGAGCGGCAGCGTAACGAGTTTGTTTCGACCGCCTCGCACGAAATGCGCACGCCGGTGGCTGCCATCGAGGGCTACATTGCGCTGGCCATGAACGCCAAAGTGGCAACTATTGATAATCGAGCGATGGGGTATTTGGAAAAAGCCCACCAAAACACCCAGCATCTCGGCGATCTGTTTCGGGATCTGCTCTCAATAACCAAGCTTGAAGAGGGCTTAATTGCCAAAAACATGGCTCCGGTTAATATCACAAAGATGCTTCAGGAGATTACGTCCGACATGCAACTGGTGGCTAGCAAGAAGAACCTAAGCGTGACCTTTGCAGCTAGTCAGGCTCCAGCTGGCAAAACAATTGCGCCAATTTATACGGTCATGGCTGATCCTGAGCGGCTCCGTGAAGTAATAATGAACCTAGTTGATAACGCCATTAAGTACACTGCCGAAGGTGGCATCACACTTGGGCTCTCCGGAGACGAAAAATCTGTAACAGTAGCCGTTCAGGACACCGGCCCGGGCATTCCAGCCGAGGATATTTCGCATCTGTTTCAAAAGTTCTATCGTGTCGATAGCACTGCTACCCGAACGGTCGGTGGCACCGGACTTGGCCTGTATCTTTGTCGCAGCCTAATTGAGCTCTTTAATGGTAAAATCTGGGTCGACAGCACGGTAGGCAAAGGCTCGTCATTTAATTTTACCCTTCCTCGAGTTCCTAATCAGGTTGAAGTCACCAAAACCGAAACCGTAACGGAGGCACCAAAATCTGCGGCGCCAGTGCCAATCAAGATCCCAACAGCAGTTGATGGCGTGCGTTTACCAATCCAAAAAGCAGCTCCCGCAACTGTAACTAGCAGTAGTCAGGCAAGCTGATAATTGCTATGCTATTATTAACTCATTAACAGGTACACCAATGGCAAAGATTCTCCTTGTCGAAGACGACATCAACTTGCGCGACATTTACTCAGCCCGGCTTAGCGCCGAGCAATATACCATTATTACGGCTTCGGACGGCGAGGAGGCTCTGGCAACGGCTGTTAAAGAACTGCCTGACCTGATTATTCTAGATGTCATGATGCCAAAGATTAGTGGCTTCGATGTGCTCGACATTCTGCGTTCTACGCCTGAAACCAAAGATGTCAAAGTTATCATGATGACCGCCCTCTCGCAGGAGAGCGACAAACAGCGAGGTGAAAGCCTTGGCGCCAACCGCTACCTGATCAAGTCCCAAGTTACTCTGGAAGACGTAGTGAATACTGTTAAGGAAATGCTAGCTTAGAAGTGAGCTACTCTGTAGCGCTACTAAATTTTGAGGGGCCGCTTGACCTCTTGTTGCAGTTAATAGAACGTTCTGAGCTCTCTATTACCGAGATCTCCCTGGCCGGTGTTACCGAGCAGTATTTGGCTTATATAGAAGAGCTCCACGATCTTGATCCCTTGGAGCTCAATCAATTTGTGGAGCTGGCTGCCAAACTGGCCTACATTAAGAGTTTAGCGCTGTTGCCGCGCACCGATGAGACAATAGCCGACGAGGAAATAAGTGAGCTTGCCGAGCAACTGGAACAATATCGTCATTATCAGAAGGCCACCAACTACTTGAATGATTTACTGCGCGCACCACAGCGAAGCTGGTCTCGCACTAAGCGTGAAAGTTTGCCCGTCGAGCAAATTCCAGATCCGGAATTAAATATCGACACGCTGTCACAAACTTTTGCCGATGCGCTCGCCAGACTTCCGATGATAGATTCGGATAACCTGCAGGCTAGCTTTACAATTGAGGAGATGATGGAGCGCGTCCTGAGCTTTTCAAAACAAACGGTGCCGGCCAGCCTATCCAAACTTCTCAGCTCCTGCCACAGCCGAACGGAAGCGGTTGTTTTGTTTCTGGCACTGCTCGAACTACTGAAGGGCGGCGTGCTAGCCGTCGATCAGCATAAGCAGTTTGGTGATATCATAATTACAAATGTCTGATTTATCCAAGCATATTGAAGCCATATTATTCGCTGCCGGCGATCCCGTGTCAAAGCAGCAACTTCTTGATGCGCTTGAATGTGATGAAAAGAATTTGGAGAAGGCCCTTTCTGATCTCAAAACCGCGTTGTCAGATCAGGGACTGCAGCTGGTACTTGCCGAAGGTAGCTACAGCCTAGTAACTGCCCCCGGCTCAACTGAAGTTGTCAGCCGTTTTCTGGGTGCCCAGGCTCGCACTGAGCTGACCAAGCCAGCCCTCGAAACCTTATCAATAATTGCGTACAAACAACCGGCTACCAAAACTCAGATCGAAGAAATTCGCGGTGTAGCTTCTGATCAAACCATCCGCAATCTCTTGCAACGCGGCCTAATTATTGAGAGCGGCAAGTCAAACGAACCAGGTAAGCCAATCCAATATTCCACCAGTCACAAATTCTTACAATTACTCGGCTTATCTCATGTGGGCGAGCTAACGCCAATCCAAGAATTGGGCGGGGATGAGCAAACGACTTAACCAATACTTGGCTCTGGCCACCGGCATGTCACGCCGGGACGCCGATACCGCCATTGAAGCTGGTCGCGTGATGATTGACGGCCGCCCAGCCGTGCTTGGACAACATGTTGGTGACCAGGCAAAGGTAACACTTGATGGCG
>CAYTTW010000070.1:0-3595 GCA_964441005.1 uncultured Candidatus Saccharibacteria bacterium
ACCAAGCGATTGAAGCGAAACCTGCATTTCCGGATCGCCAAAGCGCACGTTAAATTCAAGGGTGCGGAGCGGTGATTCGGGATCGTCAGTTTCGGCCATTAAGCCGGCGTACAGGGTGCCGCGAAAGTCAAGGCCATCCTCTACCAGTCCCTCGACAATTGTGTGCCCAATTTTAGCTATCGAGCGGCGTCGATTAAAGGTCGCTTGCTCGATGGTCAATGGGGCAAAGGCGCCCATGCCACCAGTATTTGGCCCCAGCCCGCCATCAAACAGGGCTTTGTGATCACGTGATAAAGCGGTCGCCACCGCGTTGCCCTGGCCATCCAGCATAAACATCGCGGAGTATTCTGGCCCACGTAAGCGGCCCTGGATTAATATGCCTTGGCCTTTGTCGGCTACGGCATCAACCTCTCGCAAGGCGGCTTCGAGTTCGTCGGCAGTGTACCCAACCGCGCCTTTGCCGCCTTCTTGGCCAACGCGCTTGGTGTAGATTTTATCTGGACCATGACGGCGGATAAAGGCTTTTGCCTGGTCACGTTGCTCGGGGCTGAAGGTTTGAGAATTATCGGGGTTTGGCAGGCCGTGCTTTTCGACAAAAGCGTGGGTGTGGCGTTTATCGTCTTCAAACTTGGCACCCTCTTTCCCCGGTCCATATGTCGTAATGCCGTTGCTTCTGAGTACATCGGCCAGACCGGCAATTAAAGGCGCTTCTGGTCCCACAACAACCAAATCAATCGCTTCCTGCGCGGCAAATGAGCCAATGTTGTGGATGTTTTTGTCGCCAAGGCCCGTGTTAATCACACCTTCAATACCAATGTTGACAGCGTGCTCACCACGCGTTGAATACACTTGTTTTACGCCGGCGCGTAAAGCTTCATCCAGCAGGGCAAATTCTCGTCCGCCACTACCAACGACTAAGAGTTTCTCGATATCGGCCATAGCACCTCCTGTTGGAATTCAGTATGTGTTTCACTCGTACCATTTGCAAGCACAAGCAAGTTTTTTGGCACAGCTTCATTTTATTGAAGCGCGGTACAATACAAGAATGGTGTTTTATAAAATCGCTGGTATTGAGCCGGTGGCGGAGTTTCTGGCGGAGCGGCTGAAAGACGGCCTGCAAAAGGGGAGTGTGCTATGGCTCGTGCCGGGCGGATCGGCCATTGCCGTGGCCGCCGCCGCGAGCCAGCAATTGTCTGGACAGGATCTGTCTGGCCTCAGCGTGACGCTGACTGATGAGCGCTACGGTCCACTCGATCACCTGGATTCTAACTGGCGGCAACTGCGCGAAGCCGGCTTTCGCTTGCCGGGAGCAAATTTAGTTCCAGTCTTAGCTGGGGAAGATCGTGACTTCACTACCCAGCAGTTTGCTGAAAATCTTGATCGGCTACTGAACAGTGCCGACTATACGCTGGGCTTTTTTGGTGTGGGGCCCGATGGGCACACCGCCGGTATTTTGCCGGGCAGTCCAGCGGTCTCCAGCGACGAATGGGCAGCCAGTTATGATGCCGGTAACTTTGAACGGATTACTATAACGCCAAAAGCCATCAAGCGGCTTAACGAAGTTGTGGTCTACGGCGTGGGCGAACCCAAGTGGCCGATCTTCGATCAGCTGGAAACTGAACAGCCGCTGGATAAACAACCGGCCCAGGCTCTCAAAACGGTTGCCAAGCTCACAATATTTAATGATTACAAAGGAGAAAACAGATGAAAATTGCCATAGCCGGACTTGGTCGTATGGGTATGCAAATTGCCCGCAAGCTGGCCGAAAATGGCCATGAAGTCATTGCCCATAACCGCAGCCGCGATCCCATAGACGTGGCCGTGACCTACGGCGTGACTGCCGCCTACACCCAAGACGATGAGCTGAAGGCCTTTGATGGTAAGCAGTTTGTGCTATGGATTATGTTGCCAGCGGGCATCATGGATGAGCAAATTGACAACTGGTGCAAACTAATGCCGGAGGGCAGCACCATTATTGATGGTGGTAATTCCGATTTTCGCCTCACCCAGCAACGGGCCGAACGCACCCGGAAACATGGTATTTGGCTAATTGATTCCGGCACCAGTGGCGGCGTTTGGGGCTACCAGAATGGCTTTTCGATGATGGTGGGCGGTGATGAAGAACCATTTGCCGCTATTGAGCCGATTTTTAAAACTCTGGCGCAACCGACCGGCGGCTACCACTACTTTGGTCCCAGTGGGAGTGGGCACTTTGTCAAAATGGTCCACAACGCTATCGAGTACGGCATGATGGAATCACTGGCCGAGGGCTACCGGATGCTCAAAGAAGGACCCTATAAGGATCTAGATTTGGCGGCCGCTGGCGAGGTTTGGCAACACGGCAGCGTTGTAACCTCCTGGCTCAATGAGCTGTGCCGTCAAGCGCTGAGCGAAAATCCGACTCTCGAAGGCATTGAGGGCTTTGTGGCCGAATCGGGCGAGGCGCGCTGGACGCTGGAAGTAGCTAAGGACATGAACATTCCGCTGCCGGCTATCCAAACGGCCTTTGACGTGCGTTTAGCCTCACAAAAAGGTGAGGTGAACTTTACCACCAAAATGCTGTCTGCCATGCGCAACAAGTTCGGTGGGCATAATCTCAACAAGGAAGCGTAGATGGAGCCGCTTGAGCCAGCCATTTTAACCATTTTTGGCATTACTGGCGATCTGGCCCGGCGCTACCTTTTGCCAGCGCTCTACCATTTAGCCCACGATCAATTGTTGCCGCCTAATTTTCAAATTGTCGGTATAACCCGGCGCGGTATGACAAGTGACGAAATGCTCGCTGCCATTCGTAAAGCCGTCGAAGCGCGGGGCGATAGTTGTGACGAGAAAACACTGGAGTGGATCAAACAGGCCTCGCGGGTGGTGGTCATGGATAGCACCAAGCCAGCCGATTATATTCGTCTCAAGCAAACTCTCGACAATATTGAAGATGAGCTGGGCGTTTGTCTCAACCGGCTATTTTATCTGGCTATTCCAGCCCAAATTTTTCCGCCAGTTGTCGAGCAGCTGGGCCAAAGTGGGCTCAAAAATGGCTGTCAGCATGGCAGCACGGAAAGCCGGCTGTTGATTGAAAAACCGTTTGGCTATGATCAAACCTCGGCTCAAGAGCTGATTAAAACGATCAACGAATCTTTTGACGAGAAGCAGGTTTACCGCATTGATCACTACCTCGCCAAAGAAACCGTGCAGAACATCCTGACCTTTCGCGTGCATAACCCGCTCTTTCAAGACGTCTGGAACGGCGCTCGCATTAGTCACGTGATGATTACCGTGGCCGAAGCCATTGGTATTGAGGGTCGGGTAGCGTTTTATGAACCAATGGGTGCGCTGCGCGATATTCTGCAGAGTCACGCCTTGCAGATCTTGGCCCTCATCACCCTGGACTTGCCAAAAGAGCTGAGCGCCCAAGCAATTCACGCGGCTAAGTTGAAAGCCCTCCAAGCTGTCCAACCACCGCACGAGGATGATATGGATACCCAAACCGTGCGCGGTCAGTACGCCGGCTACCGTGAAGAAGTCAATAACCCCGACTCGACCACCGAAACCTACGCTGGTGTCAGATCTGAAAACCGTCGTGTAAGAAAATATTTTA
>CAYTTW010000071.1:0-3525 GCA_964441005.1 uncultured Candidatus Saccharibacteria bacterium
AAGGGCATAAGGAAATGCTCGATGAAATTCATTGGGAATTAGCCGATCAATAGTTGCTAGAGGTTGGACCTCTAGCAACCCGCTTTTAGTGGAGTTTGGTGGTCATGGAGTGGCAGATAGCGGCGGCCAGGGCGTCGGCACAGTCATCCGGTTTCGGTATTTCTTTGAGCCCGAGGATGACCCGCACCATCTCCTGGATTTGTTTTTTGTCGGCGCGGCCATAGCCCGTTAGGGCTTGCTTGATCTGCAGTGGCGTATATTCAGCAATCTTGAGCTCTGACTGCATGCCACAAAGGAGCACAACTCCCCTGGCCTGCGCCACGGTCATTGCCGTCGTCACATTTTGTGCAAAGAACAACTTCTCGACGGCCATTTCTTGTGGTTTTGTCTGCATAATAATGTCCGTTAACTCATCAAAAATAGTTTGTAGGCGTACGGCATCATCTTCTTTGACCGGCGTACGGATAACTCCGGCGTCTACCAGCTGAGCCTTGTTATTACTGGTCTCAATAACGCCAAAACCCAAAATACCGGTGCCCGGATCAATGCCGAGAATGCGCATACCTTAATCCAGTCTTAATGCCACGGTAAAAGCTGAGCAATAGAACGTATAGCAAACTATATATAACCGCATCCACCCATAACGTAGAAACGCCGGCTATTTGATACGCTATGATGTTGCTGCAGATTTCCTCTTCGCAGTATGTACGATGAACAGGAATAGGGAATCCTTTGTAACCATTTGAAGTGCTCTTTGGACAATCTTGAGTCGGTCCACAAGTGATGGCATGAGTAGATTTATAAAATGTGAACCTAGTTGCTAGCATGCTAGTTACTACACCTAACACAAGGCAAATTAATAAAATAGAAAGATACTTTCTGAAAATTTTACTCATGTAAGAAGCTCTTCAGGGATATCGAAGTTGACGTGAGTGTTGCTGACATCGTCAAGCTCTTCTAGTGCATCCATCAGGCGCATGACTTTGCCGGCCGTGTCTTTGTCGTTGATCTCTATTGTGTTATTTGGAACATAACTTAGCTCAGCTTCGAGGATCTCTACGCCTTGATCGCGCAGCGTATCGCGCACTTTGGCGAGTTCTTTGGGATCGGTGTAAATTACGGATTCGTCACCTTCTTCCTGTACATCTTCGGCACCCGCATCGAGAGCCTGGAGCATTAAGTCATCCCCAGCGCCTTTAACGCGGATCATCCCTTTATGGTCAAACTGAAAAGCGACGGCGCCTTTCTCGGCGATGTTGCCGCCATGTTTCGCAAACGTCGAGCGCACCTCTGGATAGGTTCGATTAATATTATCCGTGGTGCATTCCACCAGGATGGCTACGCCCCCCGGGCCATAGCCTTCGTACATCACTTCCTGAATTTGCTCGCCACCAAGTTTGCCGGCACCGCGATCTACGGAGCGCTGAATGTTGGCTGTCGGCATGTTGGCGGCTTTGGCCTTATCAATCGCCAGACGTAAACTGAAATTCATATCCGGGTCGGCACCACTGCGGGCGGCTACCGCAATAGCGTTACCTAGTTTGGTAAATACCGCTCCGCGGGCCGCGTCCTTGGCGCCTTTTTGGCGCTTGATTGTACTCCACTTGCTATGCCCTGACATGTTTACTCAATAGCTCCTTTGATTTTCAACACTTTTCTCTCTGTTATTATATCATTTTTGAGGTGACTTTTTCGCCACAAAACTAATGTAACTAGACTAACGAGGCCATAGAGTATGATTAATTCCCAGATGTTGAGGCTGACAGCTTGTAAGGTGTGTGGCACTTTGGCAATCAGACTAACCACGTCGAGCATGTAAGTTAGAAGAGCTCGAGCCGGCCAGGCAAACCAGCCAGCAATTGTTGACGCCGCAGCTCCTGCGAGGCCAGCAAGGAGTGATGCGAGCATGGCAATTGGTACTAGTGGCAAAACCAGCATATTAGCCGGAATAGCCAACAATGACACTCGTCCAAAAACGTACATAATCAGCGGCAACGTCATGACCTGGGCGCAGGCACTCTCGGTCATCAGTAGCACCAGACCGCTGGGTTGACGGGTGCCATACACTCGCCGCAGTACTAGTGGCGCCAGAATCAAGATGCCAAAGAAAGCCAGGAACGAGAGGTACCAGCCGATGTCGCTCCACAGATACAATGGGCTGTAGGCCACCGTCAACGCGGCCACAAGCATCAGCAACACTATGGGTCGGAACCGGCGTCCGTAGTACCAGGCCAGTAGACTCAGCCCACTCACCAAAGCTGCTCGAACTATTGACGCACTGGCTCCAGCCAGCAATAGAAAACCGCCAATGAGGCCAAGCGACAAGATGGTAAATTGATATTTTGACCGCTTGCCCAGCAGGCGCCGAGCCACATCTAACAGAATGGTAAGGTTGTAGCCAGAGACGGCAATTAAGTGTGTTAAGCCGACCGCGGCTAATTGGTTTGACACGTTTGTTGGCAGAGTATTGCGCTCACCAATTAATAGTCCTAATCCAAATGAGGCCTGAGGCTCGGGCAAAGCTGAAAATGTGCCAGCATTAAAATCTCGTCGCAGCCGATTGACCAGCGAGTGATCCCGGCTCAGCACATGTATGTCAGCAAAACTTAGCGAGGCTTGGTGTGAACCACGGGTAACAAATAGTTTGCCACTAATCCGGACGCGATCTCCACGGTAGATAGCCGATTCGCCGTAACCAGCAACTTTAACTTTACCCACGAGGGCTTGGCCATCAGCCTGCAGATGTGAACCGTCAAAGGTGATCTGTGATTTGTCGCCATAGACCGCATCGTCATCGGCCGTGGCTTGTAACTCAACAATCTGGTTACTGTACCGTTGATACCACTGCAACTGACGCAGCGCGATAGAGCCACGCCACCAGCCAAGCGTTAATCCAAGAAGGCCAATCGTCAGAAGGCTGATAAAGTTTTTCTTTTTGAGCGTCGCGAGCGCAAGTAATGTGCTTACAACTATCCACGCCACCGTCAGATAAATCCCAGTTCGAGCTAGTCCCACACCAGCCAAAAACGCTAGTAAGCCCACCGTAATAATCGTCGTTCGCCGAAACCGCCACCCGTGAGGCAGGTGCATAAACCTAGTTTAACGTTGATATTCATTAACAGAAATTGCTTGAGCTAAGGTAGTGTAAGCAATTCAAATAAGTATATTCTGCAAATACTTTAGGGCTTTGTAAGCATTAAGAGTCGCTTTTTGAAGCCACCACGTTTTTGTCTCTTTTGAGTTTGGACTTTAGCAACATCTTTTTGCGATAGTTTCTTAAGCTCTAAAATCGCTTCTAAAACTTCAAAAACATCAGCTAATTCTTCGATTTGGTGCTCATCATTTTCGGCCTTGGCTAGTTCCGTCGCTTCCTCGATCAGTTTCAGTAACAAGAATTCTAAATATTCTGCGTCACTGGTCAGCACCCGCGTCTTTGCTTGCCTGCCCTGACTTTCAACAATTTCGGGAATCTTGTCGCGAATCAGTTTTGGATATTGATTCTCAATTGGCAGCTCGGTGTCAGTG
>CAYTTW010000072.1:0-3513 GCA_964441005.1 uncultured Candidatus Saccharibacteria bacterium
CCGCGTCTACTGGCAGAAATTTATGGCCATTGCCGCCTTGACTGGCCTTGCCACTCTCCCCGCTTTACTAGGACTTGTCGCTCGTTACTCGATTATTAAGGGGTCTATGTCTTTTACGCACCTAGTAGGAGCTGTCCTTGCCTGTTGGTTGCTCACCTTGTTATTTAGTGCACTGGCGTTTTGCCTAGGAGCAATGAGCAGCAAGCGGGGACTGTCGATTGGCCTGGCCAGTGGTGCGGCGTTCTTGGGCTATTTGATTAGTTCTTTAGCGGCAGCAGTACCTAGCTTGAGTGGAGCGCAAAAGTTTACACCGTTTTATTACTACAACACACCGAGCGTCGCCGAACATGGTTTTCAGGCGAGCCATGTTCTGGTACTGATCGTTTTAATTGTGATTTTGTTGTTCCTGGGACTCTGGCGGTTTACCCACCGCGATCTCCAAGCTGAGTAGGTTCTGAGAGTTAATTAACTGTAATGATTAATAACTCCCGGTATAACTCTGTATAAGGAGTTATATGTCCGGTTCTGAAAGTAAAGCCACGACTGACCATCAAACTATTAAAAACTGGGCCGAAGACCGCCAGGGGCGGCCGGCGGTAGTTCAAGATACCGATTTACTCCGGATTGACTTTGGCCACGAGGAAAGCAATCTCAAGTACATTGAGTGGGACGAGTTTTTTGATATTTTTGAGAAAAACAGCTTGGCTTTTTTACACCAAGACCTCACTCCGACCGGCGAAGTCAGTCGGTTTTGTAAATTTGTGGGGCGCTAGCCTTTCGGCAGTAGAATCTTGGCCGAGACGTCGTGCAGAGTTAGCCAGCCAAAATGTCGGCTATCGGTACTTTCTGCCTGATTGTCGCCAAGCACGTAGACTCTGCCGGCCTCAATGGTTTTAATGCGTTTGATCTTTTCGCGCCCGTTATGGTTTACAATCACCAAACTACCCGGATCTAATCGCCGCCACCAGCGCCAGCCAATTACCAAACTGCCAGGCCACAGGGCTGGTACCATACTGGCTCCTGTCACTCGCCGGACGACAATTGGCAAAAGCATATTTAGGCCTCTTTAGTCTTTTGAAAAGCGGTGGCAACTTCAGCAATCAGGTCTAGTAACTTTTGGCCCACCGCTGGATCAACCGATTTTTTAGTGTCACCAGCCGCTTTGGTGGCCCGCCAGAATAAATCATGCAAATTCGGTACTTTCTCAAGGTGCTCAGCCTTAAAGTAATCCGTCCAGAGAACCCACAGGTGATGTTTTACGAGCTCGGCGCGTTGTTCTTTAATTAGTATTGCTCGCATCTTATCTTCTTCGTGAAGGTCTTTATACTTTTCCATGATCTTCATGACCGACTCGGCTTCAATACGCGCTTGCGCCGGATCGTAGACACCGCAAGGTAGATCACAATGGGCATACACCGGCTTAATAAAACTTCTCATACACCCTCCTTTAGTTGCCCTTCTAGTATAGCAAGCTTACTCTTCTAAATCGGGGTCAAAGACGGACATGGCAAATTCTGCCATCAGTTGGCGAACTTTATGGTCAGGTTGTAAATAACGAAGGTGTTCGGCAATTTCGTCACTACGATAGGCCGTCGGATACGCTTCAGAACGCAGGTGGGCGATAGCCCAGTCGGCTACGGCCGCTCGACTAAGGACAGCTTCAACCAAGAGTGAATCGTGGAGCATCATCAGTCCAAAACCCTGCTGCAGAGCCTTAAAATCTTCCTCCAGGCTTAGGTCTTTTTGGCCCGTCCGCCTCAGGTAGTCGGCGCTCACTGAGTACTCAGCTCGATAGTACGGGCTTTGGCCATTAAAGTCTGCAATGTAACGACCATGGTGCGTTTGCATAAAGTAGGCATTCCCCAGCGCGCTGACAACTTGCTCGTAAAATATCCAGTCCAAAGCACACATCTGAAGTTTTATATCTTCGACTGAATCAATTCCCATGGTTGTCAGTACTTTTCGTAGTTGAGCCTCGCGAGCCATAAGCTCCTGTTGGCCTACCACAAATACACGGTGCCAACTGGGTTCTTGATCACCGGGGGCCAGAAATTTTCCAACGCTTAAGTGTGGCGCTACTGCTTCCGTTTCATTTTTATCCTCGGCCACGACCATGTGTAGATCCCTTAGGTGCTGTTCAATAAAAGACTGTAGCCCTACATTGAGTCCCAGACGTAAGCAGGCTTCGACTGCCGGTGCAGCCATAGTTTGGGCATAATCGTTACCAATGTAACGCTGTTCAATACCTGCTGGCTCGGCTGGCATAACGAGTTCAAGGTGGCGTTTCTCATCACCCATCTACGAACGCTCCCGTTCCTTACGCCAGGCGGCAATCTTGCCATGATCGCCGCTTAGCAAAATGTCCGGTACTCGTTGACCACGAAACGCCTCCGGCCGGGTATACTGCGGGAACTCAATCGTCTTATCATCCGCTTGAAATGATTCAAATTCTGCGGAGTTCTCGCCACCTAGCACTCCTGGTAACAGACGCACGACGCTATCAATAATTAGCATTGCTGGCAACTCCCCACCGGTCAGCACGTAGTTGCCGACCGAATATTGTTTGTCGATCCAATGGGTAATACGCTCATCGTAGCCTTCGTAGCGCGGACAGACTATAATGAGACCTTTGGCAGTTTTGGCTAGGTGCTTAGCTTCGGATTGTACATACGCTTGACCTCGAGGTGTGGGCAGAATAACGGTAGCTTTTGGGTCATTGGCCTTCGCTTTTTCGATGGCCGCGACGACCGGTTCGGGCTTGAGTAGCATCCCATCACCACCGCCGTAAGGGGTATCATCAACTTGCCGGCGTGGCCCCAGACCAAATTCACGCACGTTAATATAGCTAATCTCAACAAGACCCTTATCTTGGGCCTTCCAAAGCATGCTGGCGTTGAGCACACCAGGAAACATGTCTGGAAACAACGTAATTATCTGGATTTTCACCGCTTCGCTTCGCTTGCTCATAAGACAAACCTACGGTTTTTCTCATCACGCCGGGCAAAAAGTGTGATTTTTGCTCGGGTTGCTCTTTTCCCTTTAAGAAAGGCCTGAATTCTCATATTTAATATTATGCCACAAATAAAAAGAACCGGCAAATCCGGATCTTTTTATCACATAAAGCTCCCATCATTCTTGATGGCTCGCAAGAGCTTTGATTTTTGATTTTAAATCGTTGTTCCAGTCGAACTACTTCGACATAACAAAGTATATCGATTACAGCTATTTATGGCAACCATAAAAGTCGTTAGCAATGAATAGCTCAATCCCAGCCTCTGGAAGTTCCTGAAGACTGAATGTCAAAAGCACAATTAGGAGCGAGGGGGTGTTTGAAGTCTGCCCTCCGCTAGGATTAATTAAGGCAGGCTGAGTTACCCGAGCATTGTGCGGCTTGACAATGAAGTCATCAAGAACTGGAAGCGGCTGTCAGTTTTTGGCATACCTTTTTGCTGACCAAAAAGGTATGAAAGATTTGGTTCTTTGGAAAAGAACATCTATACATCGAGGTCGTCG
>CAYTTW010000073.1:0-3301 GCA_964441005.1 uncultured Candidatus Saccharibacteria bacterium
TGTTCGGTTTTGGCCTGACGGGCGGCGACGGCGCGCAGGTCTTCGTAGTGATCAAATTCATCAACTATTGGTTTGCCAATAATTTGTTCGAGTACATCTTCAATGCTGAGCAGACCGACAATTTCCTCAAAACTATTAACCACCACAAACAGGTGATGCTTGATTTTCAAAAAGGCCTGCAGAGCGCTCTGTAAAGTTTGCTCCTCGTGCACAAAGTAGACCTGACTGTGCATAATGTCTTTGACCTGGCCACCCTGCTTGGCGGCCATCAGATCGCGCAGGAAGAGCGTGCCAACAATGTTATCCTGCTTGCCGTCGTACACCGGAAAGCGCGAGAAGCCCGACTTATGTAGCTCGTCCATTAATACCGGCCCGATTGTCTCGTTGACTTTGATCATTTTAACCATACGCCGTGGCACCATGACGTCACGCACCAGCTTATTGCCAAAGGTCAACGCATGCTCTGCAATCTCCAGCTCGTCGTGTGTCATGCGGTTATCTACCTGTTGGTGCTGGCGCTCAATGAGCTCTAGTAAATCCTCCTTTTGATACAGGCCGGTGTGGATGGTAATCTCGCGGAATTGTTGGAACCACCGACCAAATCGGTCGAGCAGCGGGTGAAGTTGTTCGAGGAGCCAGGCGAGTGGTGGCGTGGCGACCTTAGCGACGGCTTCGCTAACTCTGGTAACCCGACTGACGGGTAACCATACAAAGCCTACCCACAAAACCACGGTGCAGCTGACGATAGCCAGCCAGGTCGGCAAGGAGTGCGCGAGGAGCACAAATAATACGGCGCTGAGGGCGCCAATGATCCCCCAAAGTAAGACCTTTAGACTCACCCCGTAGGCCACAGCTCGGTGCAGTAGTTTGGCCAACTCGTCACCTTGACGGACGCGGCGTTTAAGCTCACGCTCCGGCACATGGTTATAGGTTTTTTGCAGTGAAATCACAGCCAAGAGCACGGCTATCAGCAGAATATCAACAGCCAGCATTACCATGCACCCATCTTACGATTATCGTGAGCATTTTAAAAGCAAGCTGGCCTCGTGTAGTATAGAAGTGATTATGGAGGCAACCAGATGAGTAAACGGTTTATGGTGGCTATTCTTGCCGTGTTGTTGATCTTGGCCGGCGCCTTTTGGGTGACCCACCACAAGGCCAGCGCGCCATCGCCTTCTGGTCATGTAGCGCTCAGTAACCATACCGATGGCGGCGGTAAAAGCGGTGTGCTGCTCATTGAATACGGCGATTTTCAATGCCCCGCCTGTTATCAGTATTTCCCGCTTGTCGAGCATGTACGCACCCAGTTTAAAGACGATATTACGTTTCAGTTTCGTAACTTCCCACTTATTGAAGTGCACCAGTTTGCTCTGCTAGCGGCCCGAGCCGCCGAAGCGGCAAATATGCAAGGCAAGTTCTGGGAAATGTACAACCAGCTCTACACCAACCAGCCGCAGTGGTCCCGTAGCAGTGACCCGACACCCTTCTTTGAAAGCTATGCTTCGCAGCTCGGTCTCAATCTTGATAAGTTCCGACAAGATATTAAGGGAGATGAAACGAACAGCATCGTCCAAGCCGACCGCGCCGAGGCCGAGCGACTTGGGTTTAATAGCACACCCACCTTTGTGTTAGACGGCACCAAGGTTGACCCCAACCCGACTACTCAAGACGCGTTTGATAAGCTCATCAGCAACGAAATAGCCAAGAAGACTGGTCATTAAAAGAGCCTGTTAACCAGGCTCTAATTGGCTAGTAATGAATGTACTGCTGCCAAGACTCTTTGGCGACCTTGATAGTTTCACCACTACTGCGCGATTGCCAGATGTTAATTTTTACGGCCATAGAAACCCCCCAGAAGGCTACAATATGAAGCTCGCAACTTCTATAACCTATCTGCTTACTTTTTATTTTATTTTTGTCTTCAACGTAGAACCCTGGCGATTTCGCCACCTCGTCTACTGGAAGTGTACGTAGTTTGCCACAAGCAGTTTGGGCTTGTCAATCACTTTTTTGATCTTGGTTATCCGCTGCATTTCTCCCCAATCGCCGCTGCAATTCGGCATTAATTTTGGAGTGTAATTTATGCAACGATGACTGGGCAGCGACATCAGTTCGATCATGAAACTGCTTAAATTGCTGATCAAGTGCTGCCAGATCTTCATCGCTCATATCCTCCAGGCCAACAAAAGAGTTACGGGCACTGCTACTAGACCGGATTAGCTCATCCAACTTTAACTGGAGCGCTTTACCATCGCGGTTTTGGGTGTTCTGGATCAAAAAGACCATCAGAAAAGTAATGATAGTTGTACTCGTATTGATAACCAGCTGCCAGGTGTCCGAAAAGTGGAACAGCGGCCCGGTCACCGCCCAGACGATAATCACCATGAAGGCTAGAATAAAGGCCGCCGCCGTGCCGGTAAGGTTAGCGGTGTGGTTGGCAAATTTACGAAAAAGTTCTTTCATTGGTCATTATCTAGCGCCCTTCGTGTACAAAGCTTGGCGATTACGCTAGAATAACTTCAGTCTAACATTAAAATAAAAATGATTCATTTCAGCCTTTTTTCGGAACTGAGCCTCATTATTGCACTAGGGGCCGGTATGGCCCTGTTAATGCGCTTGATTCGCCAACCGCTGATTATTGGCCACATCCTGACCGGCATCATTGTCGGCCCGTCGGTCCTGCACTTGGTTAAAACGCCCGATACTATTGAAGTCTTTAGTAATATCGGCATTGCGCTACTGCTGTTTATCATCGGGTTGGGCTTAAACCCCAAAGTGATTAAGGAAGTTGGCAAAGTGGCCGGCATTGCCGGCTTGCTCCAAGTTGGCCTGACAGCGATGCTGGGTTGGTCGTGTGGTATTTTGCTGGGTCTGACCCCAACTGAGGCACTGTTTTTGGGTGTGGCGCTGAGTTTTAGCAGCACGATTATTATTCTGAAATTGTTGTCGGATAAAAAAGAACAAACCCGACTCTATGGCAAGGTAATTACTGGTTTGCTGCTGGTCCAGGACTTGCTGGCGACTCTAGCACTGCTGTTTGTCACGGCCCGCAGTGGCGGCCACGGCTTTTCGGTGAGTCAACTGGGGATGCTGTTTGTAAAGGGAACCGCAATCGCCATACCACTATTGCTAATCGGCAATAAAGTTCTGCCTCGTTTACAACGTTTTATCGCGGGCAGTCCGGAGCTGCTGTTTTTGTTTGCAATTGGCTGGGGTTTTGGCACAGCCGCCTTGTTTGAAGGCATTGGTTTTTCGCTAGAAGTTGGCGCTTTGCTGGCTGGTGTAGCGCTGGCCTCCCTGC
>CAYTTW010000074.1:0-3239 GCA_964441005.1 uncultured Candidatus Saccharibacteria bacterium
ATAAAACATGACTTGCAGGACGACTTCCCAAATGTAGCTCATATCACGGTATTTCACAAAGGCCGCCGCCAAGAAGAGCGAAACTCCCAGGGCCAGTACATAGATTTCGAGCAAAATGAGCGGCAAGAGTAGGCTGGTTTTGAGCAGGTCCACGTGATTAAGCAGCAAAAAGACAAACACCACGATCATATTGAGGCCAAGGTTAATGAGCGCTGAGATGCTGCTAGAGACTACGATAATCCAGCGCGGAATGCGAATTTTGCGAATCAAATCGCCCCGACCGACAATTGAGCCTAAGCTCTGCGCCGTCATTTCATTGAAAAAATTCCACAGCACAATGCCGAGTAACAGATAGACCGGGAAGTGGGGGATCTCGGTACCGAGTTTTAAAAACTTAGCGAAAACGATATATAAAATGAGAAATAACAACAGGGGTCGCAGCAGCGACCACGCATAGCCGAGCACCGAGTTCTGGTAACGCAGCTTAAAATCGGTCCGGACCAGCTCGCTTAACAGCGCCCGGTTTTTTTTGGAAAAAATATGTTTCATGAACGTTTTAGCGTGCCCTCATTATAGAATAAAGGGTAGTCTATGAAAAACCGCGTTTGTGTGGTCATCCCGAATTGGAATGCGCGTGAGCATTTGGGCGCCTGCTTAGATTCTCTGCAAGCCCAACATCCGCGCCCGCACATCATCGTTGTCGATAATGGCTCGGTCGATGGCTCGACAGAGCTGGTGAGCGCGCACTACCCTGAAGTTGAGCTTTTATCATTGCCACGTAATCGTGGTTTTGCTGGTGGAGTGAATGTGGGAATTCGCCGAGCGCTGGAGCTTGATATGGAATATATCGCCCTATTCAATAACGACGCCGTGGCCCAGCCTGGCTGGCTGGCGGCGCTTGTTAGTCGCGCCGAGCAGACACCCAAAGCCGGCATTATCACCGGCGCTTTATTAGATAAAGATGGCAGCCATTTTGATAGCTCGGGCGACCAGTACAGTTGTTGGGGCCTACCGTACCCTCGGGGCAGGGGTGAGCCGGTTGGCGAGCGCTACCAGGAGAGTGAAGAAGTCTTTGCCGCCTCCGGCGGTGCCAGCTTGTACCGCAGTACGCTGCTGCAGGAAATCGGCCTGTTTGACGAAGATTTTTTTGCTTATTACGAAGATATCGACCTCAGTTGGCGAGCCCGCTTAGCCGGCTGGGCAATTATCTATGAGCCAGCGGCGAAAGCCCACCACCAGATTGGTGCCACCAGTGTCAAAATAAAGGGCTTTACGACTTACCACACCATGAAAAATCTGCCTTGGTTGCTGTGGAAAAATGTTCCTGGCCCGCTGCTACTGACCACCGTGCCGCGTTTTAGTTTGGCCTACATGAGCTTTTTTATCAGTGCTTGTCTCCGAGGGCAGGGTTGGCCGGCGCTGCGCGGCCTGGTGGTCAGTGCCGTGCTGCTACCCAAAAAACTGGGACAACGCTTCAAGATTCAGCGGCACCGTCACGTGCGGCTCGACAAATTAGTTAACTTGTTAACCTATGACCTGCCTCCCAACGCCCACAAGTTGCGGCGGTTGCGGGCGGGGTGGTGGCGCCTCACCGGAAAGGCTCCCGCATGAGTCGGATCGTCATCGACGCGCGCGAACTGCGCACTAGTTCGGGCCGCTACGTGGAGCGCTTGCTCCATTACTTACCACAAGTAGACACCAAACATAAATACACTGTGCTGCTCAAACCCAAGGATATTGAAGGCTGGCAGCCACCCAGCCGACGCATGAACGTCGTGGCCTGCCGGTATAAAGAATTTAGCTTTGGCGAGCAGCTGGGCCTGTGGCGACAGGTCAAGAAGCTCCGTCCAGACCTGGTGCACTTTGCTTTTGCCCAACAACCCATTTTGTACCGCGGTCCAGTCGTCACCACCATGCACGACCTGACCACGGTGCGTTTTCGTAACCCCAGCAAGAACTGGTTGATCTTTACGCTCAAGCAGTGGGTCTATAAGTGGGTTAACTACATTGTGGCGCACAAATCGGCGGCAATTATTACGCCAACTGATTATGTCAAAGAAGATATTGCCCGCTTTGCTAACCTCAATAGTCGTAAAATAACCGTGACCTACGAAGCGGCCGATCCGATTACCGATGAACCCGAAGCCATCGAGAGTCTGATTGATACTCGATTTATTATGTATCTGGGCCGGCCGCAGCCGCACAAGAACCTCTGGCGACTCTGCCAGGCCTTCGCCCAGCTCAAGCCGACGCACCCCGAACTCAAACTGGTCTTGGCGGGTAAAACCGACGCCATCTACCGCCAGCTCGCGCGTCAGGTGGATCAAGCCGGCATTGAGGACGTCGTCTTTACGGATTTTGTCAGCGAGGGACAGCTGCGCTGGCTCTACGAACAGACAGCCGCCTACGTGTTTCCGAGCCTCAGTGAAGGTTTTGGCTTGCCGGGCTTGGAAGCCATGTTGCACGGTGCGCCGGTGGCCAGCAGCAACGCCACCTGTCTGCCCGAGCTCTACGGCTCGGCGGTGGCCTATTTTGACCCCTTAAATATTACCGAGATGGCCGAAACCATCGATAAACTACTCACCAATAAAGCCTATGCAGACAAATTACGAACACTCGGTCGCGCGCAAGCGGCTCAGTACTCCTGGAAGCGTATGGCCGAGCAAACAATTGAGCTCTACAACCAGGTGTTAGAGCACACTTCGTAATCGGTTGATCCGCCCTTCCCCACCGCTAAACCGCTCCCCTGCCCCGCTCCTTCAAGCAATTGACCAGAATAGCGTAATATGCTATGGTAACTCATCGTGGAAGCACCAGGAATTAATCCATTTGACGTTAGTCGACTCACGCCGGATGAGCGTATTGCCCTCGTGGAAAAAGAGCCCCAGCGGCTGATTAGGCGTGGCCAGCTCTGGGCACGTCAGTCTGGCTTGCTCTGGCCGCTGCGGAGAATTGCCGAAACGCTCCGCCCCTATGACCGGAGTTTGGGCTTGGATAAAGACAGTCAGGTTCCTGAGGCCTTTCTGGATGGTATTTATTTTGGTTTTGGCCTGGGGAATCACCTGCTGAAGCAGACTAATCTGCCGAGTCAACCGCTGGAACTGGTCCATCCTGGTGTTCGAGTTGAGGATATGGACGAAGACGACCCGGCCGCCTACGCCGACGCGCGTGGGGTGCGACTGCAGAATTTATTTTCCGAACTGCTTGCCACAGAGCCCCCCCTTGACCGAATGCTAGAT
>CAYTTW010000075.1:0-3158 GCA_964441005.1 uncultured Candidatus Saccharibacteria bacterium
CTTCCGTGTGCTGTTCGTATCTCCTCCCTGTCCGGTAGGATTTGGCCGGTTCGAATCCGGTCAGACCCGCCAAACTAATATGTTACAAGCATTAACACCTCACAACTACCTGGTTTTCCCAGCCGTCCAACAGAGTCTTAAGGCTACATGACTAGTTAAGCTGTTACAATTAGGCAATATGAGGAGAAAAACATGTTAGGACCAAAAGGACCATTCTGCCAAAGTTGTGGTATGCCGCTTGATAAAGATCAAGGGGGCGGTGGCACAGAGGCCAACGGCCAAAAGAGCACTACCTACTGCAGTCATTGTTATCAGCAAGGGAAGTTTACCGATCCAGACTTAACCATTGAGCAAATGCACGAAAAAGTACTTGAACGTATGCAGGCTATGCATATCCCAAAATTCTTGGGTAGATATCTAAGCAAAAATCTACCCACACTATCGCGTTGGCATAAAACCTAAAAGCAGCCACAATTCCTTAAACATCACTAAAATAGCTTGACTACAAGCCTTTGTATTTATTTTGGGTGTGTATATAGCCCATGGCTTGTGTGAGCGAGTCCGATCTAGCCCACCAGTTTGACACAAAGTAACACTCATGGTATATATTATTCGCAATGACCAATCGCAATAAACTTACACCAAGCGAAGACAGCTCAAAAACCAGACACGGTAGAGTTGCTTCATTACTAGGGCGGTTGCGTGGTCGTTCCGGGGTTGAGCGCCAACCGGAAACGCTGGCTCCACCTGAACCAATCTATCTTGACACTAGTTTACAGGAACTGGCCACTGAGGGTTTTGACCGAGTTGCCTATGGTCGCGGGCCGTGGGTCATCGTAGACAGAAATGAGAATAGAATTATCGACGAATGGGGGGTTAAACACCCTGACGGTAGAGTTGTTGCCTTATCTGTCTACAAGTTCTACTCTATCGGCGGGGGTCATACAGTACGAAGTGATCTTCAACGCAGTGATTTTGCTGATGATGGAACCTATGCTGAGCATGTGGCAGAATGGCAGCTTAAAATGACAGCCGACGAACCTCTTACAGACATGCTGGCCAAAATGCAGGCTACTGAACAGCCATAATTTGATCAAGACGCACACTCTTAACTTAGCAATTAAAGCCACCTAGAGCATCACAATAAAAGCCTCTCGCCTCTACTAGGGCAAAGCACCAATCCGCTGTTGCTTGGCTTTGGGCGGATCCTTGCGTATAATCTACGGCTTGTGTGAGGAGGTTGGTGTGGAAGCAATGAGGAAGTTATTAAGCAAAGAACGGCGGTGGCCACGAGCCCTGATGGCCAGTGTAGCTGGGGCTATCGCTTTAAGTGGTTGTGCTCGTAATTCGGGACCATCCAAGGCGGAAGCTCAAAAGCAAATTGCGGCTGCCCACCTTGCGGGCTTTCCGGCAACCCCGCACAAAGGCAGTAAAAACGGGCAATTCGACTTACAATTTGGTACCTGTGAACTGCCAGGACATATTTTCATGCACCCAGATGGTTCCGCGGAAGTGAGCGTTGACGACCTGCCTATTTTTAAACTTAAAAACCCTGGCTTTGAAGAGTTAGGTATTGAGGATCGATTGCACGGGGTAACGGCAAATGTGACGGCCAAACGACTCTGGGAACTGACCGATGAGGGGCTTACCGGGCTCGAACCGTGTCACCTGACGAAAGATCGAGCGACCAGTGTGCTCGATAGTCCTAACTAGCGCACTGACCAGTACCGACTGGCCCCTGGCTAGCTTCTGCTTGCTTGAGGCTGGGCATAATTTCGTTGAGAGTGAGGGCGTAGCCGACATTATCTTCATCGACTGATTTGGCAAAAATGATGCCTCGTACGACACCATTGGTATCCACTAGTGGCCCGCCAGAGTTACCTGGTTCAACATCGGCCTGGACTTCATAAATATCGCGCGCCACGCGGCCTTCGTCGTAGATGTTTTGACCAAGGGCCGTAATTTCGTCGATGACCACTGCTGGGCTAGTAGTCAACGGTCCACCGCCGGGATAACCGAGAGCCGCCCCCGAGCTATTATCAGCAAATCTATTAGCATCCAGCTTGAGGGGTGGGTCTTTTAAGTCGTTGACTGATAACACCGCAAAGTCGCGGTTAGGATCGAACCAGATAGCGGTGGCCACATGGGTACCACTGGCGTCTGTAACAGATGGGCGCCGGACACCCGCTATAACGTGCGCATTGGTCGCCACGATGCCTGGAGAAACCACAAAACCCGAGCCCTCAACAATACCACCACAGCCGCGACCGGTGATTTCAACAACTGAAGCTGACGTGGCTGCCGTGATAGCTTGAAGGTTGCCGGTGAACTGAGCCGGTGGCTTCGGCTGATGGGGGCTCAAGCCGACAAAGACGCGCGGGAAACCATTGGGATCAATCACTTTTTCCAGCTGGGCGAGCAGGTCGGGTGGGGCTGGCAGGTATTTATCGAGTACCTGGATAATGGCCGACTGCTTCACGAGGCGTCCGATATTATAGGTCGGCAGATTAGCCACCGCCGAACCTACCAACCACGCGGCCAACAGGATAAAGCCCACTTCAAAGATGGCGCCCAGGGCTTTATCTAGAAAGGTTACCCGCCAGCGTTCAATGAGCTTATTGATGTAGATGCCCAGGTATTCACCCAGGCTAGCGAGGACCAGTGCTACCATAAGGTCCAAAAACAGAGCCAGAAAGGCTCGTCCCACCTGGTCAGAGCTGATGGCGGCGAGTTTCCGGGCAAACAGAGCACCCAAGAGCAAGCCTCCCAGAAAGCCAGCCGCCGAAAAAGCCTGGCGCACAAAACCAATTTGCCGCCCGCGAGCTAGGCCCAACATGATCAATAAGATGATGCCAAGGTCAATAATATTCATACGTTAATTTGAATACCATTAATATCCATTATTAGCTCTGTAAAACGATTATCAATCGTCTCCCCATGCTATGCATAATAACTGATTAAAAACTGAACGGCTACGTGTAGTGGCTTAGGTAAGGGCGTTATTTCTAACGGCAGAAGCGACCCTAAACACAAGCAATTCAGACAGTGCTCTTTTGCTATAATAGCGGCGGCTCTGTTATTCAAACTGCCACCTTAGCTCAGTTGGCTAGAGCGCCACTTTCGTAAAGTGGAGGTCCGGGGTTCGAATCCCCGAGGTG
>CAYTTW010000076.1:0-3126 GCA_964441005.1 uncultured Candidatus Saccharibacteria bacterium
AGTAAATTTAGTTAGACGGAATCGTTAACAATAGTCCGACATTTTCATAATCTTGGGCCAGTACAGCCTTGGTTTTCTTGCTTGAAACGGCGCTATTGGCTGTTCGTATCTCTTGCTGGTATTCCGTTAATTCTTGCTTGATAACGTTATTGAAAACCTCATCAAAGCGACCATTACGCTGCGCCGTTTCTAGATCAGCCGTTACTTTGGCGCTGGGCAGGGCCGCGTAGTCCTTGGGCTTGACCTTATCTTTTTTGGATAACTGTGCCAATAGATTAAGTTGCTCGGTTGTAATACTGAGCTGTACGGCGGCGGCTAAGCTTTGGGCCTGTGTGCTGCCAGCATCTCTGGCCCCAACAGTAGTCACAGCAATGATTTCACTCTGTTTTTTGGCAACTGGTAACAGGGCTTGCTTGTCGCTGCTGCCACCGAGGAATAAACTACCGACTAACAAAATAACGGTCAATAAACCCACGCTGGCCGCAATCATAATGAGCAGGCCGCTTTTATTACCCTTACCAGATGAAAACAATGATTTTTTGGCCGGCTTTGCCGGATTGGTAATGAAATCATACTGACCCGGCTGGACGGCTCCTGCGGCGGGCGCTGGAAAATCTTGTTTCGGCGGGGCAGCCGGCAATTGCCCAGGTTGTTGTTGCGGATCCATAGCCTCTATTTAAGCATATGCAGCATACATCTGACCAGATGTCGTACAATTAAGTCATGGATGCTGTGGAGGATATTAAGTCAAAGCTGACGTTAGAGGACGTGGCGGCTGAGTATATGGAACTGAAGCGAGCCGGGCGCAACCTGAAGGGGCTCAGTCCGTTTAGTAGTGAAAAAACGGCCAGTTTGATGGTCAGTCCGGAGAAACAAATTTGGCATGACTTTTCCTCGGGCAAGGGTGGCGATATGTTTACGCTGGTCATGGAGCTGGAGGGAACGGATTTTAAGGGTGCATTGGATATTCTGGCCCGAAAAGCGGGAGTTGATTTGGATCAATATCGGACCAAAGGCAGTGCCGAGCGGTCTGGCCAGAAAAATCAGATTTACGACGCGCTGGAAGCAGCGACTAAGTTCTACCAAGTGCAGTTTTCGCAAAATAAAACGGCGCTTGAGTACATATTCAAGACCCGTGGATACAAAAAAGATACGGTTCTGGAATTTCGGATCGGATACTCGCCAAATACCGGCCGCGCATTGCTGACTTTCCTTAAAAAGAAAGGTTTTACAGAGGAGATTATTGTTAAGGCAGGGCTGGCGACAGCCAGGTATTCGACGGCCAGCGATATGTTTCGTGGCCGTATAATGGTGCCCTTGCAGGATGCTACCGGCCGCGTTATTGGGTTTACGGCCCGGGCTCTGGACCCAAATGACACCGGGCCAAAATACATCAACACACCTCAGACGCAGGTCTATGATAAAGGCCGACACGCCTATGGACTACACTTGGCGAAAGACTCGATTCGCAAAGACAAATTCGTCGTAGTGGTTGAAGGAAACCTGGATGTAATTGCCTCACGCCAGGCCGGGGTTGAGAACGTAGTGGCCACGGCCGGAACGGCCATGACCGAGATGCACCTCAAGGAACTAGCCCGATTTACGCAGGATATACGCTTGGCATTTGATCAGGACCAGGCCGGGCTAAACGCCATGGAACGAATTATTCCCATGGCCAGCAATGTAGACGTTAGTCTGAGTATTATTACTGTTCCCGAAGGTAAGGATCCGGATGAGCTCATCCAAAAAGACCCAAAACTGTGGCAGGAGGCAGTCAAAGAGTATGAGTACGCCATTGACTGGTTGATTCGCCGCCAGAGCGAGCAATTAGATATTACCAGTGGTGCTGGGAAGAAAGGGCTGACAGATACAATTTTACCGGTAGTTGCGCAGCTAAAAGACAGTGTGGAACGAGACCACTACTTAACAACCTTGGCCGCCATGCTGGGCATTGAAAAGCAGGCGCTCAGTACTAAGTTGCAGGCCAAGCAAGCTGCCATCCCTGCTAAACGGCTCAAAAAAGTCGAGCCAGCCAAGGTGGCCAAAGTTGATGCCGAGAGTCTGAAGGCTCAGAACCAGTTGTTGGCACTGGCGTATATGCACCCTGATTTACGTGACAGATTGGAAGACCTCTATGATTTTATGTTTGCTGATGAGCGGCTCAAAGCTGCCTTTAAGAAGTTGACGACGTCGAAAGACCCCGGTGAGGAGTTGTTTAAGGGTGATGATTATGGTAAAATACTGGCAGTACAATATGAGGAACTCTACGCCGGCCTCGAGTATGTTGAGCTCGAATACGAAGCCACTCGATTGCAGGTTCGCGTGATAGAACGGTATGTAAAACGTCAAAAAAGTCTATTGGGCACGTTGTTGCAGACGGCCAATGAGGCTGAAAAAACAAAATTACAGGGCAAAGACAAACAACTCAACGACTTACTTAAGCACGCAAGGGAGAAACAATAGGCTATGGCTACAAAGAAAGCAGCAGCAACAACACCAACCAAACCAGAAGCAACCAAAAAGAAACTGAGTGAAAAAGAGCTGGCCAGCGTTAAGAAAAAGCTGACGACAAAAGGGCTCAAAGACAAGAAAATTGAACAGCGCGAGATTTTCAAACTTATTCCAGATACCCCTGAGAATCTTGATATTTTAGAGAAATTTTATACCGAACTAGTGGCGCAAGATATTGAAGTTATTGAGGCCACAGAACCCAATACCGAGGATTTCTCACCAGAGTGGGTGGCCGAGGAAGAGGAAGAAGAAGTTAAACTTTCTGACCAGACATATTTAGACGATATTGCCGATGACTCGGTGCGTTTGTACCTGCGCGAAATTGGTAAAATTCCGCTGTTGAAGCCCGACGAAGAGTTGGCTTTGGCCTATGAAGTGCGAGCCGGCAAGAAACGCGCCAAAGACAAAATGGCTGAAGCCAATATGCGTTTAGTGGTTTCAATTGCCAAGCGTTACGTGGGCCGTGGACTCGATCTTTTGGACCTGATTCAAGAAGGAAACACGGGGCTACTGCGAGCTGTTGAGAAGTTCGATCCGGACAAACGATTCAAGTTCTCAACCTACGCCACCTGGTGGATTCGCCAGGCGATTACTCGGGCTATTGCTGACCAGGCC
>CAYTTW010000077.1:0-3044 GCA_964441005.1 uncultured Candidatus Saccharibacteria bacterium
CTGTAAGCGTCAATAGCGTTTACGCACCTTATATCCCCCATTCTAACTATTTGTTAGATTGTTTTAGAGCGTGCTGAACGTAAGTTGTTACCCTCCACTTATCTTGGCTCTTGGAATTTCCAAAGCGCTCTAAAGCATACTAACCCCTTTAAAACACTCCGTTACTTCGGTAATGGGGCCCGGTGGGCCCAAAAAAGTGAGTCCGAAAAGATGGCCTTTGGCCGGCGCGTCAGCTTATGGAGTTTTGCTGCACGACGCTTCACTGGGTGGGTTTAAAGGGTGGGGCTTCTCTTCGGAGAAGTTCATGTGGGGAGATTGCTTTGGTGATCTCCCTAAAAATTGGCCTACGAGCGGTGCCCACCCCCTCTCGTAGGTCATTTTTTATGCACAATGTTGCCCTGGTTGTCCAGGGCTTTTTTGTTTTCAAACGAGATCCGACCTCAGTGAGGTCGGATCTCTAGCTATATTCACATTTCTCTCATCTGTTACAGGACGGACCTGTAGAGCACTTAAGATTGACTCTTTAAAGCTTAAGTGGTATTATATACTGTATGAATGAGTTGGTGGCTAAGCATGTTGAGTCTTGGGTGGATTACACTCGTGACCGTGAAGCCTGTATGCGAATGGATCCTATTAATGGCCGGATAGTGACCGCTGGCGAGCCTCTGCCGCGTTTGCAAGAAGAAGAGCACTTTAATGGCCGGTCTCGAAGAGGTTCAGGCTTTACGGGGTACGAAAACTGGCCTAAGGATTATTTATAGCCTGCAGCAACAAAGTGATGTTGCGCCAGATGAAACACACTATCTCGGACTTGTGAATGGCCTTCGGCCCGATCTAGGCTTCGATAAAAAAGCTGATATTCACCCGGTTAGTTTTGCTGTTGGCGACCGTACCTCGGCACCTGACCAGCCTGAGATGGTTGACTGGGAATACCAGCGGTTTATTGAAACATCTGTTGGTGGTTTGACCCTGCCTTATATGTTTAATGTGTCTCCAATCTGGCGTCCGCCGGTTGAGTCGGGGATGCGCGTGCCTACTAACCCTGGCCGTGAGGTAGTATCGGCTATGCAGGTTGCGCTTAACCAGTTCCATAGTGCTTTGGAAGTACAGGGCCGACCCCCTACCCGAAAGGAAGAAATTGCCCGAGGAATGGGCCAGTTAATGCTTATGGATACCAGTAGCTGGGTTACACTTTCAAACCTGGGCCACCTTATCAAGGACATGGAATTACGCGGTAAAGAGATTGTACTGTCTGCCCATATGAGTAACGCGGACATGGACTTCAAGCTTGCGGCCGCCGATGTGAATGGGCGAAGCATGTTCGTAGGTGACGCTGACCGGGGTGGAATATATGCCGACGATTCCCTTGCTCAGGCTATGCAAGTCCAGGTATATCGCCGCGGCGAACACTTTTAATGCGGATAGTGTCTTAGACCAAAAATGAGCGTGTTTCAGCGGCTAACTGGCCGCTGAATGCATATTCGCTCAAAATGGCGCTGGCTTCGCGCGTGAGGGCACTGATTTGGGCCTGCTGGTCGGCACTGAACTTTTGGAGTACAAAATCGGCGGTGTCCATTTGCTCTGGAGTTTTGGGGCCGACGCCGACGCGTACGCGGCCGTAGTTCTCGCCGATAGCTTCGCTGACGGATTTAATTCCGTTGTGCCCTGCACTGCTGCCGCCGACACGGGTGCGGATCTGGCCGAATGGGATGTCGAGCTCGTCGTGGACTACCACGATGCGGTCGGGGTGGATTTTGTAGAAGTTGGCGGTGGCCTGGACAGCTTGGCCACTAAGGTTCATGAGGGTGGTTGGCTTGATAATAATAACCTGGGTGTCGCCAAGTTGTCCCTTGGTAAAGTGGCACTTGAGGTCTTTTTTCTCGACCCAGTCGTCAAAGCCCTGGTCTTTAGCGAAACGGTCAACGGCCTCGAAGCCGATGTTGTGGCGCGTGCCGTCGTATTCTTTGCCGATGTTGCCAAGACCCACGACTAACAGTGTGTTCTGTTGGCCTAGGGTGTAAAGCGAAATATTGTAGCCGAGTTGCGGCTTCTTCTGGAAAAATGCCATATCTGAACAGTATACCACTCCTTAAGTGATGGTTTCTGAAGAAGAAGAGATCCGATCTCTATCTAATTCACATTTTCGTTATCTGTTGGAGTTCAGAACTCCTTTTAAAGAAATTGCTATAATATGCAAACTAATGATAGGGCTTAGACGGCAGGTTGAAGAGGCGCTTAAGAGCGCGCCGGTTATAAAGAATTACCTCCGCTCAGGGGCAGCTTTGAGTGGTTAGCGAATGAGCCGTTTGACTATCCTGTCTCCTATCCATCGAAGCCTAACGCCCAGCCCTTTGAGGTGTATGTCGAGACCGTAGAAGAGTTGGGTGAAATTTATAATATCCTGGCCGGGCTGGATGATAAATACCGGGTATCGGAGGGGTATGACGAATATGCGATGCTTCACGAGCGGAAGCATCGCTTTGCAGCGGAGTTAATAGGCGCTCCCCGGGTACTGCAGGCTGTTAGTTTCTCATGGGTGCAGTCGAAGTCCGGGGAAGTTTATATTTCTCACTATCCTTTTACGATGCCTTTCGGTCTAGAGACGACCAAACTGGGCGCCTTATCCTTAATGGCCGCTCCGTATGACATGTCACCCGGAGATAAGGCTGATATGGCTTCGGCCGGTGTGCATAACGTGCAGGAGTTGGGAGGCTTGATCCTTGACCACAACTTGCGGTCAGATACAAAACTGTACGTGCCTCTTAGCTTTACCTCGGGACGCAAAGAGTTGTCGGTTAGGCGCGAGGCAGATGC
The DNA here is from genome assembly GCA_964441005.1 of uncultured Candidatus Saccharibacteria bacterium. GTDB lineage: Bacteria > Patescibacteriota > Saccharimonadia > Saccharimonadales > CAYTTW01 > CAYTTW01. Next base: position 2,815 of record CAYTTW010000077.1, read on the forward strand.
CAAGGCTTGGTCTGAGCTACTTTCAGTTTAGGGGAAAAGAGGTCCGACCTCATTGAGATCGGACCTCTTGACTACAATTCACATTTTTCTCATCTGTTACAGGACGGACCTGTAGCTAGTCGTCGTAGTGTTTTTGGCCTTTTTTGTTGCGGAGTTTGGGGGAGTCTGGGCCGGGTTTTTGGCGCTCGGTTTTGCGCTCTGGCTTGGTGGGGCTGTTGCCGTGCTTGTGG
>CAYTTW010000078.1:0-2959 GCA_964441005.1 uncultured Candidatus Saccharibacteria bacterium
TAGGTTGCCCTATGGCTCGAGCGGTTTTTATGACAGGCTCCGGCAGGAATACCGTGATGGAGCATATCTCCTTGCAGCAGACAGGGTTTACCACCTTACCGCGTCACCACGGTAAGCTGCGGGCTCTTACCCCGCTCTTTTCACCTTTTCCCTTGCGGGTAGTTTAGTTTCTGTGGCACTTTCCCTAAGGTTGCCCTTGGTTGCCGTTAGCAACTGTCTCATTCCTGAGCTGCCCGGACTTTCCTCGATACCTTTAGGGTATCGCGACCAGTCGATATTCTGGCTCAGTTATTATAACATAATCGTTATGTTTCGTTAACCGAGATCGGTGGCGTCCAGCACCTCGTTAACCATGGCGTCAGCCAGATGATTAAGCGCCCGCGGCACATGGGTGAAGGTCACGACTTGAAAATGGTGCAACTGTTGGCGGATAGCATTGTAGATCGGCATAAGATCGGCATGCCGAACTTTGTATAGTCCCTTCATTTGGTTCACGACCAGCATGCTGTCCATGAAGACATGGACCGTATGGGCGCCGCGTTTGGCGGCTTCCTCCAGGCCGATTTTGAGGGCGGTGTATTCAGCTTGGTTGTTAGTGCTGACGCCTAGATACAAGCCGCCTTGTTCAATGATCGCGTCGTCCATGGTCAGTAAAACAAAGCCGCTGGCCGACGGTCCGGGATTGCCGCGTGACCCGCCATCAGCATAGACTTTTACCTCTGTTAATATCGTTGTATTTTTGTCTGCAATAGTGTCCAAAAGTTCCGGCTGACGCGGGCTGAACACAAAATGAATAATCTTGACTGGCGTGTGTTCATGAATGTCTCGCCCGTAGTATTCTTGGAAGGCTTTAACCATTGCCTCTTTGCTGGCGTAGGCCTCATCGCCGCCCAGTTCTTCATTGCTGATATCGCCCAAATGTTTGGCCAGTATTTCGGTTACTTTAGCCGTACCAATGGCCAGCCAGGTGTCCGGGTTTTTTTTATCAACTTTATCAATTATCCAAACTTCGTCATCTACGCTAATGTTCTTTTCGTCGTTCACCCGCCAAGTAACGGTTTTTTGGCCGCTGCGAACTTGTTCGGCCAGCTCATGATTGAATTTAAGCGTTTTCACCGCCCTATTGTACCCTACATAATCATTTAAACTAATCTGTCTTATTTAGGTCAGTCGCATTGTATATACCCGTTATAGGCTCTTGCACACCTTCTTTAGAGACCACCGGGGCAACCATAGAAATAGACGCCGGATAAACAGGATGGCCTGTGAACCATATGCGAGTATATCCTTCTCCAAGAATTATTTTATGTTCTGTGGTCCAGCGCCTTACTCGATCATAAAGCGCTTCTTCTACTTCTAGGCAAGGCTCAGTGCCGTCTTGTGTGGCGCGTACTTGTCCATCCTTGGGGAAATAACCAGCAAAGAAGTCAGGAGCTACTTTGAGTTCATTATCCGCATTCATAATTTATTGGTCGGGGTGACAGGACTTGAACCTGCGACCTCACGGCCCCCAGCCGTACGCGCTACCAACTGCGCTACACCCCGTAATTATCAACCACCACATTATACCCGTTTAACCGTTCTATCCACCAGTGCCTACTTCTTGTAATGCTATTGCTTTATATTTGTTTTTATGGTATTATTTACTTGATATGAGTTTGGACGACAGCCTCACACCCTCTGTTAGTTTAATTGTGCCAGCTTTTAACGAAGAAAAGCGTGGTTTGGCTAGGACTATTGAGAATGCCCACTACGGCTTCTCCCGACAATATGGTAATGATTATGAGATTATTGTGGCCGACGATGGTTCCGAAGATTTGACCGCCGCGATTGCCGAAAGCGCCGGGGCGCGAGTATTGCGACTTGACCAAAACATGGGTAAAGGTGCCGCTGTACGCGCCGGCATGTTGGGTTCAAAAGCCCAGTTTCGGGCTTTTGAAGATGCCGACGGCTCATTCCAAATTGATGACGTCATCCGTTTACTAGACCGCGTAATGAGTGATGCCGATATTGCCATCGCGCGGCGCGGCGAAGGCAGCGATATGGCCAGTCCGCACGCTTCTAAGCTGCGGGCTTTAGGTAGTAAAGCGATAGGCTGGACGTCAAAACTTATTGTGCCAACAGGTGTTGAGGATACCCAGTGCGGCGCCAAAGCCTTCAGGGGTTTTGTGGCCGATGATATTTACGGTCGCGCCAAAATTGACGGCTTCGCTGGTGACATTGAGGCGCTTTATATCGCTAGACAACTCGGTTATAACGTCGTCAGCCAAGTTTGTAATGTTACTCCCATGGAAGGTTCAAAAGTACGCCTAATCGATGGCTGGAAAGTTCTGCGGGATTCAGTTAGCATACGTATCAGTCATGGAGATCTCAATTAACTAATTATGGCAATGTTCAAAAATGAAGTTATGGTTGAGCTGATGGTTCCGCGTGAGCCGGAGTCTGAGCGTCGTATTCTCGAATTTTACAAGGAAATCAAATGGCCTACCTGGCGCAGCAGCAAAGAAGGCGAGTTGATCTATACCCGGCCAGAGCCGTGGGGCATTAGAGGACCAGCCATCGCCTATTGGTTAACTGAAAATGAGCATAAGGTTGCCCATTTTGAGCAAAACACTACGCCTGAGCCGAGTGAGTTTGCGGTTGGCGCTCGTCTGCCCTTTCTGAACGATCTGGTTGAGGTTAGTTTTATACTGCCAATATGGGGCGCTGACTCAAATTGGGTAGAAAGCTCGTACCGACGTGGCGGTGAGCTCCTTGCCCGACACTGTCATGTTCCACTCCGTGAATGGGCCGGAACATCTGAATTTCGCTTTTCTGACCCATTTAATTACAGCTTGCGTGTCACTGGTGACCCCGGCTACGAACTAAGAAATTAGCCTATTTAAAAAGCCCGATTAATTCATCGAGCTTTTTGTGGGCTGAAAGACCAACATGATCACCTGTCCGAAGATAGGTGGGT
>CAYTTW010000079.1:0-2793 GCA_964441005.1 uncultured Candidatus Saccharibacteria bacterium
CCCACCACCGCCCGCACCGACGGTATCGATAGGCGACGCCCAAGTAGTTGAAGGTGGCGCAGAAAACTTTGCCGTCAGCTTGTCAAGGCCAACATTATACGGAATAACCGTTTACTACGCTACCAGCGACGGAAGCGCACATGCAGGATCGGACTACGTTAAGACGGATAGCAGCGTCAATGTTCCTGCTCAATCATCCATTGCATCGTTTACGATCGATACTATGGATAACTCAGTCCCAAATCAACCTAGAACCTTCACCGTGACGATTTACAGAATTTCTCAAGATGAGGGTTTTGTTATTTCAAAAGCAGGAACCGGAACTATTATCGATAACGACACCCCGATAAGTACGCCCGCTCCAGTAGTTGCGCCTCCGCCGCCAGCGCCTCATCCGGCCACCATTGCACCGGCACCACCTCCACCACCTGCAACCCCTCTACCAGTCACACCACCACCGGTTGTCATAACTCCGCCTTCGCCGAGCTCATTCCCATCAGTTACTATCAACGTCCCGGCTGGTAAAGGGCCATCTAGGTCGGCTTTTGTACAATCGATTCCGGATCCGACCCAGCTCAGACTCACTATGGGGACTTTGATCAAAAGCTCACTATTAGCATTATTATTAATCCTTTTGATACTTTTCCCGGCCGAGTTATTCAACTCGACTCTGCAATCTAATTACAATGAAGTTACCGGGTGGTTTAAGTTGACACGAACACGCCGAATATTGGCTCAGCTCCAACGCCTACCGTCTATACTGGCTCTTCTAGTTTTTGCGGCCATTGGAGCCGTAATAAATAGCCAACTTTCGCCAGATTTTGGCTTTAACCAGTCGTCACTGGCCCTGGTGACGGGGGTATTCCTAACACTAATCATCACATCACTTATATATGACCTAATTCGGGGTAGGTATTTGCGTCGCCGTTTTGGCTTGCCGAGCAAGCTAAGAATACACATCATTGGTTTAGTAGTTGGCGGCATATTGGTAATAGCTTCGCGGTTAGCTAATTTCTTGCCAGGCTATTTGTACGGCCTATTTACAGCCTTAGTGTTTTCTAGCAAGCAACCCTCGGATGAGCAAGACGGGGAAGGGCTAGCCGTTGTTACCATTGGTTTGCTGGTGGTAGCTGCTGCGGGATATTTTGCTTGGATCCCAGTCAAGGCGGCGGCTGCCCAGGCCGGTGCTAGTTTCATTACATTAGTGCTAGACGCCATGTTATCGAGTTTGTGGGTCACGGCACTTATCGCTATCGTATTTGGGCTTGCGCCGATTCGGTTCTTTTATGGTGAGCAGGTCAAAAAATGGAGTAAGACTGGCTGGAGGATAATCTACGGCTTAGGCGTAGTTTTGTTCGCGTATACACTACTTCAAGGGGGTGTGTATGGCTCCACGAGCAAAACTTCACTCATTTCCGTACTAACATTATTTATAAGTTTCGGGGCGTTCTCGTTGCTGTTTTGGGGCTATTTCCGCTACCGCCACCTCTGGCGCCATACCCCTGAAGACGGGTACGAAGAGCATTAAGGCTTAGTAGAGCTAATGTAGGGCTAATTTATTTGACAACCATGCCACATGACGCTTATGCTTAGCCCAATGCCGCAATCTAAGCCTAATCGACCTAGCAAGAAGGGATCTAAAGTGCCTGCAAAAAAGTCATCTCGTGCAACCAAATCTCAGTCCAAGCGATTTCTCTCTCCAAAAAATAAGTTTTCGCCACAGCAACTCGCTGGTCTGGTAGTCGCTATTGTCGCAGTGGGCATTTTTGTTGTACTCCTAACCCAAGCCGCCACCGACACCAAACTCCAGAAGTTCGTCAACAACCCCGGCCGTGGGTGGGTGTGGGACGGTCTGCGCGAACCAAGGGCCGGAGGCCCCTGTAAAAGTGGGTCGTTTGAACTTGTTCACCCCAAAACCGGAGAAGCCATTAGTTGTACTCACGGACCTGACCCTTCTCCTGAGGGCGTAGATGTTAGGAAGCGGGTTTTGCCTGTTCAAACAGGTGAGGACGACACCACCGCCATGGCTCCTAGCGGAGGAGGTACTCCTGCCCCAGCAGCAGGTACAATACCGTGCGATAGTGATGGTGTTAGCGGCAATCGCGTCCAGTTGATTTACGCCCACGCCAGTGATGTACGTAGCCACTATGGTACCTACGCCTCAAGTTTCCAAGCATGGGCTGCTAACATGAATAACGCTTTTGTCCAAAGTGGCCTAGAGACTGGACAAGCCCGTAATATCCGCTTTGTGACCGATGCTAACTGTAATGCGGTAGTCCCAGATGTAACGCTAAACACAACCGGTGACGATAATATGGCCAATACAGAAATTAATCTGCAAGAGCTGGGTTATGACCGAGCAGACCGTAAATACATGATCTGGATGGACGCCAACGTCTTCTGCGGGCAAGGCGACGTCCGTTGGGACGATCAGCCTGGTTCTACCAATAGTAATAACTATGGCCGGACTTGGGCGCGTGTTGATAACGGCTGCTGGGGGATGGCTCATTCAGCCGAAGCCCATGAACTGATGCATACCCTTGGCGGAGTACAGATATCGGCGCCCCATAGTAGTGGCTACTGGCACTGTACCGACGACTACGACCGCATGTGCTACCAGGACAACCCAACCTTGCCCGGTTATCAGTACGAGAATAGCCCGCAAGTTTGCACCGATCCTGCTAAGGACATCCTGTTCGACTGTAACCACGACGACTACTTTACTACCGCTACTCCAGCCGTGGGTAGCTACCTCGAAACCCACTGGAATACGGCCAACAATGTCTTCCTGTT
>CAYTTW010000080.1:0-2776 GCA_964441005.1 uncultured Candidatus Saccharibacteria bacterium
AGACCTATGTGTTTCCAGATGACACGCCAGGTAGCCATGCTGCTCTTACTCAGTCAGAAGCTCTTGCACGATATTCAGGTTATGAGCAGGTCTTCGTAGGCCCTGCAGGCCCGATAGCGTTCAATCAGCTTCAAGACGTGAACGATAAGGCAGTAGGCCGTGAAGCTGGTCCAATGAAGGTCACAGTGATCGAGACTCCGCTTAATCATCAGCTAGATCAAGTATTCCGGGGCCAATTAGCGGCTGCTAGTGATAATGAAGCCCGTGCAAAGGTACAGACTAAAATAGATCAACGAGCGGCCAACCCTTACGGTGCATTGTTTAGCCCTGAAGGTGAGCTGGCCGTTCAGCCAAACCAATATCCGAATCTGGATATTCAAGTAAATCGAGTCTAGCAATACTAATAAAATAGTTCCACACTTGTTGCGTTAAGGTTCGCTAGATTGACTTTTATGCATGATTATTGTAATGTACTCCTATGAATAATGAGAGTTTGTCGGTAGAGGCCGCGGATCTCTACGCACAGCACAAGCAGGTTGCCGATCAGTATACCTTTGCTACCCAACGACATATTGATACCGGGCACGAGATGACCGAAGCTGCTCGTGAGCTGGCTGAAGCGAGATTTCAGCACCAACAAGCCACTGAGAGGTATTTGTACAGAGGCGGTTTTTTCGGTCGCGTCCAGAGCCTTGGCGATGACAAACGTTGGGCCTTAGATAGACACATCCGCGCCGAAACGGCATATTATGGCGCTAGAGGATCAGAGGAAGTGGCGAAGCGAGAATATGACGCAAACATGCGCAAAGCTATTGATCTCTATAGCGCGAACAGTGACGCCTATCACCAAATGACTATTGAAGACGCCGCCGCAAAAGGTGTCACTATTAATTTTACCGGTACTGTAGCAACTAACGTCTGTGTTCTCAGACCGGCCAGCTAAGAAAATAGACGGTGGCAAATCGAATTTGCAGCGTTAGGCTATGCTCGACTAGTCTCTAACGCGGCGTGATGAAAACGCGGGCTTTTTGCTTATCTTTTAAATCGTTGAGGTAGCTATTAATATCCTGAAAATTGAAGGCGATGTGAGCACCGTGAATTTTATCGCCCTGAGTTTCGATATTCTTGACGATTTCCAGGCTGTAGCCGAGATTAATGACGTCGGAGAACTGGCCGGGTTTGAGCTGGAACAGCGCGGTGATGACCTGGGGCGCCAGGTCGCGATTATTGCTGCCCACCTGCCCCATGTCGCCGCCGTTGTCTTTGGTGCTGGTGTCGTCGGAGTATTTCTTAGCCATGGCTGCAAAATCGGCGCCGCCTTTGAGTTCGGCCAAAGCGGCTTGGGCTCGGCCAGTGGTTTTGGTATCAAGTGTCGCCAGGACTTTCTGGGCCAGCAACTGCTGTTTGAGTTCGCGCTTGAAATCATCAACCGACCAACCCCAGTAATCTTTGAGAACGTCCTCAAAGACTTTATCACTGCCACCCAGCCGGTTCTGAGCGCGGACGATAGTTATTTGATCAGTTACTTCGCGGTCGCTGACGCTGACATGGTGTTTGGCCGCTAGATCCTTAACGTAAGCGGCGTTTACCACCTCGTCGAGGGCCCGTTTTTTAAAGGCGGTCAGCTGCTGCTTGCCGGAATCACTCTTAAAATCGAGTTTCTGCTGAGTAGTGTAGTAATGCATGTAGTGACGCAGTTCAAACAAGTAGTTCTCGTAGGCCACGAAGCGTTGGCCGGCCTTGGCCACTGGCAGCGGTAGCACCTGGGTGACGCGGTATAGCAGCGTCGAAGTTGACTGCAATTTGTAGAGTGCCACCACCGTATAGCTGAAGAAAAGCACGACGGCGCTAATAAAGATTGAGCTAGAGATCATGACGATTTTGTGCTTGGAATGTTGTAGCGGGTAGATGTACTTGCGGGCACTGCCCAAGACTTTTTCACGGTGTTCGGCGACGGTTTCGTTAGTAATGCGCGGCGCTGTTTTGGCGGCGTCACTTATAGCCTCGGCCTCGTCCTTCTGGACCGGCAGCTTGTCCTTGCCCTTCTCGATTAAGCCCCTAATTTTCTTCTTCATCGTCCGTACCTTTATGCGTTGGATAACTGGTGGCAACGACCCCTTGGTCCCGTAAAATACTGAGTAGTTTCTTCTGTATTTTGGCCGGGTGGTGGACATCGTGGATCACGAGGTCACCCAGGTACGTTTGCATCATTATTGTACCAAACCCCAGCAGGGTTTCCTGCAGACCGGCAATTTCGTAGTTAACCATTTGGATCTGGTTGATACCGACGTCGACCACGCTCTTATGAAACAGCCCTTTCTGGGTAATCTGAATCAACCGCTGCGTGGTGACTATATAGACGCTGTAGTACCAAGCAATCCAGGACGGTAAATATACCAACCCGCCTACCAAAAAACCGCCGGCCAAACCGCCAAAGAAATAACTGTATTCGGGTTTGATAAGTGCCGGAATGGTGCCTAATAAAATGGCCATCATGCCCAATATCAAGCCTTTGCGCATGACAATCGGGTGTTTGCGGAAGACCAGCAAGACGTCTTCATCATCCATCTGATCAGCGAAGTATTTATCTTTTTTGCTGTCGGTTTTTTCGGTCATGGTATAAGCGTATAAGGTTTATGGCTTAGGGTCTAGTGGTTTGGGCTCCCTGACGATAAGGTTCAGGTTGGTTTGGGGCCCCAAGCCGAGAGGATTCGGCTTGGGGAAAGGAGCAATAACGCGAGACCCCGCCCCATTTTCGCCACTTGATTGCGGAAAT
>CAYTTW010000081.1:0-2692 GCA_964441005.1 uncultured Candidatus Saccharibacteria bacterium
TTCCTGGATAGAGCTGATCTTTTTGTCGGTAATAACGATGGCCGGCTTGTTGTAGACAGCTTCCATGCGGGCGGTGTCGGTCACCATGTAGGCACTAACGAAGCCACGGTCAAAGGTAAAGCCTTCGACGACTTCTTTTTCGAGGCCAAGCCCCTGCCCTTCTTCGACAGATACGACACCTTCACGGCCGATCTCGTCCATAACCTCAGCGATCAGCTGGCCGATCTGAGCGTCACCAGCCGAGATAGTGGCCACTTCGGCAATACGCTTCTTGTTAGCGGCGATGTCTTCGCGCATACCATCAAGCTTGGCGATAATATCCTGGGCGGCAGCTTCAAGGCCGCGGCGCAGCAGCATCGGGTTGTGGCCAGCGGCGATCAGCTTGTTGGCTTCGTTGAGGATGTTGTAGGTCAGGACAGTTACGGTAGTAGTACCGTCACCAGCGACGTCATTCATCTTGGAGGCAGCTTGTTTGATCAGCTCCGCACCAACCTTGTAACCCAGGGTCTCGTCATCAACATCAGCAATGTCCACACCCTTAGCCACAGTTACACCGTCGTGGGTAACAGTTGGAGCGCCAAAGCTCTTGCTGATAACCACGTTGCGGCCTTTAGGGCCCATGGTCGTCTTGACTGCGTCGTACAAAATTTTAGCGCCAGCCAGTACGCGGCGGCGGGCGTCATCATCGTAAAATACTTTCTTTGCCATATCTGTCTCCCTCCTTAAGCGACTGTCGCGAGGACGTCCTCTTCTTTAACCAGAATGTATTCGGTGCCGTCTACTTTGACCTCTGTCGGACTGTAGCTCTTGTAGATGATTTTGTCACCGACTTTCAGGCTTTTAGCCAGCGGGCCAACCGCTACGACGACTGCGACTTTTGGCTTTTCGGCAGCGTTGGTCGGCAAGTACAGGCCACTGGCGGTCTGGCTCTTAGCCTCCTCAGCTTGTGCAACAACGTAGTCAGCAAGCGGGTTAACTTTCACACTCATGGTTAATCCTCCTTTATGTTCTGGAAAAACGTTAGCACTATCAATACGGGAGTGCTGACGTGTTAGCACTCACTATAATTGAGCGCTAATTGACCGTCAAGGGTTAGCTATTCGCTAGAACGGTGGCCTTTGGAGAAGTACGAGTCCAAGCGGCGCCAAGCCTCGTCAATTGTGGCGTCGTCAGCTTCATTATTGGTGACGGTATTGAACCAGTTTACAATTTGGTCGGCGTGGGTTATTGGGCTTTTATTGGGTGCCCAAACAGTAATTTCACCACTATACCTAGCTTGCCTTGAAGCCTTAACCTGCACTAGATCTGGTTTTTCGTCGGGACCTGTACGCTGCGCTACGACGTCGAAACTCCGCTTCAGCTTACTGTTAGCAAAAGAACGATCTTCCCGCGTAAACGCAAATCGGGGATATCCGGAAGATAACATATCGCCCGACCGGTACCAGTCCAAAAGCTTGTAGGCAAAATACATATGTTCTGCCATACGACCCGAGACGTGATCGGCAGTGCGGCCTGACTGGCTTATTCGGGTATATAGACCATGTAGGCTGTTGAGGTCTTCGACTGCTTCCCCGGTCAATTTAGCCAGCGAAGCTTGCAGGATAGCCTGAGCACCTCTTTTACGGTGCTCCGGGAAACTGCCTTGGGCAATTTCCTGCGCCTGAAGGTGAAGTTTCATAGCTTTGGCTGAGAGTTTGGCGAATGCCAGGTCGTGTTCATTTACGCCTTTCATCCGGTGACCTTCCAAATCAATAACGTCAAGTGCCCTATCGATGTTGTCACCAACATCCTTTAGTGCCACACCCGGCGTCTTGAAACCCATGTCCGCCTGGTCTAACCGGGATTCAATCTTGAGGTGACCTACTGGCCAGCTTAGAGATTTAGAACCCTTTTCCTGACCGGCCTGCTCAGTAAGAAATGCGAGCCTACCCATAGCCGCATGAACCGGAGGGCGACTCTCTGGTGGCAACATAGCCGTCTCAATAGGGTCAAGGCGCATGTAACGCCCACGAGCCAAATCGACAGCCTCAACCACATCCGCACCGTGATGCACACCCCGATGAAGAGCGTTGACTTGGGCGGCAAAAACATCAGCATCAAGTGCTGGCTTAGGCGTGAATTGCTCGGTTTGTTTTTGCGGAGGCATATTGACTTTTTTAAGTTATACCTATAATATATAACTTAATGGATAAAAAGTCAACTACCGGATCTGAAGTCTTTGACTCATTTACGAAAGTTTGGCTTGAGCGTACTAAAAACGCCGATGCTCCCCGTTACGCTACCATTCCTATCAACGAAGGGGTCTTTCTGGTGGACTGCGACACTGACGACGTTGTCGCACCCGTCCGTGGCACTACTACACGTTTAGTAGCATCTCTTATGTTATCTGGCACTGTTGTTGACGAAACCGGTCAAACTCAAGCAGCCCTCCTAGCCTTTCCTGGAAGTACCAAGCCCTTTGAAGGGAGCTACACGCTCCACATTATCGACAGCACCCCGCCCACAGCATAGCTTCATGCTAGACTAAAAGTATGCAAACTCCAGCCACTCTCATCGGCGTACCGCTTGACCTCGGTGCCGAGAATTTGGGCGTCAGTATGGGCGCCGACACCTTCCGTTACCAACACATAATCGACAAATTACAGACTGCCGGCCTCGACGTTACTGATGCTGGTAATATTTTTTGTAAGGT
>CAYTTW010000082.1:0-2646 GCA_964441005.1 uncultured Candidatus Saccharibacteria bacterium
TAATGTTTTTATGGGTAAAAATTAAGCGACTCTGTCGATAGATATAGGTCGTTATCATCAAAAACAGCACCATGACCGTTGTCACTCCGGTAGCACCGAGCCAAATTAGCTGTGCGGTGCGAGTATCAATCTGCTGTCCAAAATAGTGGAAGATAGCGTAGAGTACGGCAAGGCCAATAATGATTGCCAGCCCATTTTGTAAATAAAGACCAATCAGGCCAATAGGGTGCCGATGGACTATGGCCATCACCCGCTCATCAGGATCCGGCTGATCAATGTGCAGATTGGCGTAGGGATGCTCTGAATCAACTGGCGAGGGCGCAGGGTCGGGCTGTGGCGGTGGAGTGGGATTTGGTTGCGCTGTGTGATCCGTACCTGTTTCTGGCATAAGCGAATTATATCAAACTTGTTTGCTGCTTTTTATTCGGACTGGATTTACCCAAATGCTTGTAGGCTTTGGAGGTCACTTTGCGTCCCCGAGGGGTGCGCTCCAATAAACCAATTTGCATTAAATATGGCTCGTAAAAATCTTCAATCGTGCTACGTTCCTCAGCCGTGAGTGCCGCTAAAGTTTCCACGCCGACTGGCCCCCCTTGGTAGTTGTCAATAATAGCACTCAGTAGCATGCGGTCACCAGGATCGAGGCCGAGCTCATCTACCTCTAGAAGCTGAAGAGCGTGGTGGCTAATATTGGTGTCGATAATGCCATCACCGTTGACGTCGGCGTAGTCGCGCACCCGCCGTAATAAGCGATTGGCAATGCGAGGTGTGAGGCGCGCTCGGAGAGCCAGTTCGGCGGCTGCAGCATCATTAATTGTGATTCCCAAAATTTTGGCCGCCCGCTTAATAATGGCCTGAATTTCATCGGGTGTATAAAACTCTAGCCGATGCAGCATACCAAAACGGTCCCGCAGCGGCGCAGCCAGAGCACCGGTGCGCGTGGTGGCGCCAATAATCGTAAACTTAGGAAGATCAAGACGTAAACTGCGCGCCGACGGTCCTTTGCCCAGCATGATATCCAGCTTAAAGTCTTCCATGGCGCTGTAGAGCACTTCCTCGACAGTGCGGTTCAAGCGGTGGATTTCATCAATAAAGAGAATGTCGCCATCCTGGAGGTTGGTGAGTAAACTGGCCAGATCACCGGCACGCTCAATAGCTGGCCCACTGGTAACTCTTATAGTGGCACCCATTTCGTTGGCCACGACAGTTGCTAAGGTTGTCTTTCCAAGACCCGGCGGGCCGTAGAGCAAAATGTGATCCAGTGGCTCGCCGCGCTTTGTGGCAGCCGCAATTGCCAGCTGCAAGTTTTTCTTGATACGCTGCTGGCCAATATAGTTGGCAAAGTCGCGCGGCCGAATTGTTAGCTCAATTTCAACTTCCTGTGGATCGCCGGCTGCAGCAGTGGTGACTATTCGTTCAATCGCCATTATTGACTACCCTTCAGCGCCAAACGAATGCGTTCAGCACTTGGTAAATTAGTGTCTACTTTATCCAGCGCGCGGTGAGCATCCTGCGGCGAATAACCTAGACTGACGAGTGCTTCAACAGCTTCATCTTGTAGTAAATTGTTTTCGCCTTGGAGGAGGCCAGTGGCCGCCAGGTCAACGCCCGCTAAGCCAACTTTATCCTTGAGCTCCACCACCACTCGTTCGGCCACTCGCCTTCCCACGCCAGCGGCTGACTGAATAAACTTTGTATCGCCGGTAGCGATTGCTTGGCGCACAGCAACTGGTGAGCCGAGACTCAGAATGCTAATAGCCATCTTTGGCCCCACACTACTGACGTTTAATAGCTGTTCAAATAAATGCTTCGCATCAATACTCGTGAAGCCAAAAAGGTCGTGCACGTTTTCGCGGATATGCTCATAAATATAGACTTTGAGTTCCTCGCCAGTTGTCAAATTAAGTTGGTCATCGGCTGTTACTATCAAACCGTAGCCGACACCGCCAACATCGAGCACCACCAAATCCACTAATTTTTCCGTTACCGTACCTGTCAGTGTCGCAATCATTACCTTTATTATCTCACACCCACATTTGCTAAGGGTCCAACCCTTAGCATATACTGTCGATATGCCGGGACGAAATATAATAAAAAGTTATGCCGCGCATAGTTTTTATCATATTTACTCAAGAGGAATAGCTAAGCAAGCAGTTTACCTTGATGCTCACGATTACGAAATATTTCTAAGTTTGTTTAAGCGTTATCTTTCTGATCAACCCACAGTAAACAATGCCCGCATCAAGTACCCGTGGTATGCCCATCGATTGCACCTATTAGCCTACTGCTTTATGCCCAATCATTTTCATTTACTCATTTATCAACATGACGAAAAAGCGATGCCTGACTTTATGCGCTCATTGATGACGAGTTACAGTATGTACTTTAATCGTAAGTACAAACGAGTTGGTCCAGTTTTCCAAAGCCACTACAAAGCCAGCCTGATTTCGCGAGATGACTATTTGGAGCATATCTCAAGGTATATACACCTCAATCCCCGAGAATGGGAAGATTACCCTTACTCAAGCTTAAGATACTACTTGGGTGAAGCTACTGCTGAATGGATACAACCGCAGCAAATACTTGCATTGTTCCCCTCACCCGAACAATACCTTGAATTTGTGCGCGACGTGAGCCTAAGTCACC
>CAYTTW010000083.1:0-2613 GCA_964441005.1 uncultured Candidatus Saccharibacteria bacterium
TCTAGTGAAAATTATTGACGAGCATGGAAGTAACGGATTGATCGGCGAGCATGGAAATATCGAGGGGATGCGCCTGTTGCCGAAAATGCCGAAAGCTTGTAGCTCGTTTATAGAGTTCGGTTTCCAAAAAGGGGGAACCTTCGAAGAGAGTTTCGGCTAGTTCTACCAATACTTCTGGTGGTCGAGCATCCAGATCAGTCACTTGAAAGGGCCGAATACGGCCACTGAGCTGCGCAGTTAACTGTCCGGCCAAAAAATCGATAAAGCCGCGGGCTCGCTCTTCATCACCGACCACTCGTGTTACTTCATCGAGAACGGTTGTACTAATGGGAGCCCGTTCGTAAATTTCCCAGCGGCCACGGCCGACGTGCTCGGGTAGTTCAAATTTGCCTTGATAGGTCCAGTCGTTAGCCGTTAGGGCCTGCATCAAGTGAGCCTTTAGAATGCCGGCGCCTTCTGATAGGCTCAGGCTTTCCAGCAGGGCAGGGGTAGGTTCGTACATCGCCTCGACCGCCACGCTGCGTAGCAGTTCTTTAGTTTTGCTGCCACGGTAGTTGACTAATTTTTTTAGATTGCCCAAGCCATCAGTGGGGAGGGGCTCGCTGCCCATCCCTAATTGTGCGGCCGACCCGCGCACGACGACATCAATCACTCCGTCAACGATCGGTTTAGTGCGCCTATCGCAACGTTTGAACTCTTCGAGGCGCTGCATTTCGCCCTGTACCAACAGGCCCGCTCCGACACTGACGATATGTGCCGGACCTTCCTCGGTGGTAGCAGTTAAAGCCTTTTCTATGGCTCGATCAGCCATAAAGCGGAAAATACGTTCTGTTCCAAATGGTGTTAAGCCCAGATCGGTTGGATCAACCGCCGACTCTTGCACACCGTGACGGCGAATGGCCGCATCATAGCTATCTGTCATATTCGTCCCAGTTTTACCTACAATACAACCACCGGCTTATCTTGTACTATGGAAGTATGCAATTGACTGACGATGACTGGAAAAAGAAATTGACGCCTGAGCAGTACCAGGTGCTGCGCGAAAAGGCTACTGAAGCCCCGTTTACCGGGCAGTTTTTACATAATGATAAGACCGGAATGTACACCTGCGTGGCCTGTAATGCCGAGCTATTTAGTTCAGACACCAAATTTGATTCGGGCTCGGGCTGGCCAAGTTTTTATGATATAGCTAAATCTGGTGCGGTAAAGTTGGTAGCTGACAACGCTCATGGCATGGAACGCACCGAAGTAGTCTGTGCCAACTGCGGCGGCCACCTCGGCCACGTTTTTGATGACGCCGCCGATCAGCCCACTGGCCAGCGTTACTGTATTAATGGCTGTGCTCTTGATTTCAAGCCCCGCACTAAAGACAAGTAATCTATTTCAAACCAAAGAATTCTTCCAGGGTTTGGCCATTTTTGTGGACTTCATTGGCAAGGTCCTTGCCCACATAGCGCACATGCCAGGGTTCGTACTGGTAACCAGTAATAGCTTCTTTGCCTTTTTGGTAGCGTTGGATAAAACCGTATTTATATGAGTTGGCGACCAACCATTCACCTTCGGGCGTATCGGCAAAGCAGTTCTCAATTTCGCAGTTGCGAGACGTTGGCTCCAAATCAGCTGCCAAACCGGTTTGGTGTTCGCTGGTACCGGGTTTGGCGCTCTCTTGGTCGGCCTTGGCTTGGCCGTTTTGGCGCACCTCTTGGTTATAGACAACCACCTGTAAATCATATGAACGGTAGCCGCTGGCCAGCTGCAGATTCAAGCCAGCTTTTTTGGCAGCCGCAAACATCGCTTCCAGATCTGGCACCATCTGTTTGCTGACGGACATTTCCGGATCGGTATTTGGCAGGCGCAATGACACGTTGGGAACCACCAGATCGGCGGGAACATAGGCGGCAGGCAATGGTCGTTGTTTGTTAACAATTTGCCATAGGCTGCCAGGCTGATCAACTGAATACTGGTGCTTATTAAAAGTTTTGGCAGCCGGCGAGGCTGAATGTGCAGTGTTGGTGTGTTGATGGTTGATAAATAAGCCAAGGCCGGCAATGCCTACGACCAAAAGTGCTAACAGGAACTTTTTCATGTAACTTTTTATTATAAGGTATAGTTCGGCGTGAACTGTATAATAGCTAGTAATGAGCCAGAGTGATGTGATCCCAACTAAGTTGCTATGGGTGGACTTAGAAATGACCGGTTTGGACCCTAGCAAGGACGTCATCTTGGAGGTGGCCGCCGAAGTTACCGACTTTACCTTCAAAACTTTGGAAACGTATGAGACTTGTGTGCGTCAAGAGCGGGAGCACGTTATTCAGCGTATGCAGGCCAACGTGTGGTGGAAGGACTTTCCTGGTAATCGCGATAGCTTTTTAAAGAGCATCGAAGAAGGCAAATCGTTAGCGCAAGTCGAGCAGGAGCTGATTGATCTGGTTCATAGGCACTTTGGCGATGAAGCGGCCGTACTGGCTGGCAACTCTATCTATAATGACCGACTGTTTATTAAAGTTGGTATGCCGGCATTGGATTTGAAACTGCACTATCGTATGCTGGATGTCAGCGCGTGGAAAGTACTGATGCAGGGTAAATACGGGGTGGTATTTGAAAAAAATAACT
>CAYTTW010000084.1:0-2577 GCA_964441005.1 uncultured Candidatus Saccharibacteria bacterium
ACCTACCTGCAACCAGTGGTAGCGTTGGTGTTGCAACTACTCGCTCTGGAAGTGCTCATCTGGATTTACGTCTGGGTGCACTCAGCCGTCAGCAAAAAGCGCTAGGAAGTTTTCTATGGCGGATGCGCCAACCATCAATCCGAAACTGACCAAAGAACAAAAGGACATTTTGTTCAATAAGGCCACTGAGGCGCCGTTTACCGGCAAGTTTCTGCACAACAAAGACAGTGGCATGTACACTTGTGCCAACTGCGGCGCCGAGCTTTTTGATAGTCACACCAAATTTGATTCCGGCAGCGGCTGGCCCAGCTTCTACGATGTCGCCAGCAAAGGTTCGGTCAAACTGACCGAGGACAACCGGCACGGCATGCACCGTGTAGAAGTCACTTGCTCTAATTGCGGCGGCCACCTAGGCCATTTGTTCAATGACGCCGCTGATCAGCCCACCGGTATGCGCTTCTGCATAAATAGTTGTTCCCTCGACTTCAAACCTAAAGAATAGTTGCCTGCTACAATAGAGCGAATGAAGAATAAAGATGTAATTCCGACCAAGTTGCTGTGGGTGGACTTGGAAATGACGGGGTTGGACCCGAAAAATGATGTGATTCTTGAGATTGCCGTGGAGATTACTGACATGGATTTCAAGACATTGGAATCTTACGAAACTTGCATAAAACAAAAGCGCGAAATCGTGACCGACCGCATGCAGAAAAATACCTTCTGGCAGGATTTTCCGGGCAACCGCGACAGTTTTCTGAAGTCAATCGATGAGGGCAAACCGCTCGATGAAGTCGAGCGGGAAGTGGTGGCACTGGTTGAAAAGCATTTTGGCGATGAACCGGCCGTGCTGGCAGGTAATTCCATCCACAATGACCGTGGGTTTATAAAACAGTGGCTGCCGACGCTAGATCTCAAGCTGCACTATCGTATGCTCGACGTCAGCGCCTGGAAAATCCTGATGCAAGGCAAATACGGCGTGAAATACGAGAAAACGGACGCGCACCGCGCCTTCGACGATATCCAGGCCAGCATAGCGGAGCTACAGTTTTATCTCGACTGGTTCAAACAGCACAGTGCATAACTGCTGTTGACAAACCGCTCAAACAGGATAAGTATAGTTATCAGACAATATTAAACGGTTCGTGAAAAGGAAAAAAAATGAGCTACGGAATGCATGCAGCGCGCCAAGAAGCGCGTGTCACTGATGGATATATGGGCGGACGACCAATGCATCGGGTTGCAAATCTAGTCATTGCTGCCGCAGAGGATACTTCGGCTTTCGAAAGGGCAGATTTGGATGCTGAGCTTGAAATAGCACACGATGGTGGCGCAGAAGGCTTGGGGAATTACCAGTTCTTGGCAACCGAACGTGGCCAATATCTCGTGTCCAGTGGCTCAACATTAGCTTTGCGTCGTAGTCGAGGCAGTGTTATTGAAGTTATCTATGATGCGCCAATTTATGATGAAGCAGTTGATCTTACCGATACTACCGCTCTCGAAAGTCTTTGCGTTTTCATCGATAGATAAGTCTGGTTGTGCTAGCTTCCAGCTTCTAACTTCTATATTCTAATCCGTATGGATCATAAGACAGTCGAAGACTATATTTTGAGCATGCCCAATGCGCGGCTCGATTATCCGTTTGGCAAGGACGCCGCGGTTTATAAAGTTAACGATAAGATGTTCGCTTTAATTGCCGAAGGCAAGGCTCCGGTCCGTTTGAGCCTGAAATGCGACCCGCAGCTGGCGGTATTACTGCGCGAAAAATATGAGACGGTTATGGCCGGCTACCATCTGAACAAAAAGCACTGGAATACCATTGTCCTCACCGGCCAATTACCATGGGAAGAAATCCAGCCGCTGATTCGCCACTCTTATGACCTCGTCACCAAAACTGACTCCGAAATCCCAACCCTTAGCTAGACTGAGTACTGGCGATCAATAGTCCGGCTTGGGCGAATTCAGCGTTTAATATTTTCTTCAATGATTGGCTACTGGTGGAATCGTAGGCGGTCTTGAGCAATTTTTGGTAGGCCACCAGTTGGTCTTGAATCAGCTTCGTGAACGCATCATCATAGTGGTTGTCTTGCGCGGCCTGGGCCAGCGCGTCGTCGGTTTGGCTATTTTTCTTGAGGGCCAACGTTTTAGTACTGGTTTTTTGACCATCCTTTCTCAATCTCGCCAGTACATCTTTTTGATTACTCTCCAGCGTTAGCTCGGTCGTCACCGCCAGGCCGCGGGTGGCCGAGGACTTGGCGTGATCAACACCCAGTGTCGAGACGCGGATTAGCTCCTGCTGGGTTTGGGCGACCTCTAATAGGTTTTGGTCTTTGCTACCGCCAAACAGCAAGGAGTAACCTAAAATGACGAGCAGTATCAGTAAACTGCCGCCCAGGCCGATGATGAGCCAGCGCTGTTTTTTTGATCCGCCCAAACTAGGCAACGGGAAACGCTTTGGCTTGTTAGCGCCATGGTTCAGGATAAAATCATAATCCGGTACTGGCGCCGGTGGTGCCGGATTAGGCGTATTCGGTTGCATAAGCATAATGATATAGGTTTTAAGACATAGGTTCTAGGGTT
>CAYTTW010000085.1:0-2533 GCA_964441005.1 uncultured Candidatus Saccharibacteria bacterium
ATCATCGCGCACCGAAGCATCCAGACTGGAAATGTCCTGCTTGATCTTCATGATGTGCTCGACTTTATCGACATCGATTTCCATAGCCTGGGCAATTTCTTCATTGGTCGGTTCGCGATTGAGTTCCTGCGTCAGACGCCGCTGCGTGCGCAACAGCTTATTGATGGTTTCAACCATGTGCACCGGAATCCGAATGGTGCGCGCTTGATCGGCAATCGCCCGGGTAATCGCCTGGCGGATCCACCAGGTGGCATAGGTCGAGAATTTGAAACCCTTGTCTGGATCAAATTTCTCCACTGCCCGCAGCAAGCCGGTATTCCCCTCTTGAATGAGGTCGAGCAGGTCAAGGCCGCGGCCAACGTAGCGCTTGGCAATACTAACAACCAGTCGCATGTTGGCTTCAGCCATTTTGTCTTTGGCGTCTTTGTCTCCAGCAACGACTCGTTGGGCCAAAGCCAACTCCTCATCTGGTTTTAAGAGTGGAATCTTACCAATTTCGCGCAAATATAAACGGACCGAGTCATCAGCAATATCATCGAGGTAGACTTGCTCATCGAGCACCACTTCCTCGTTGTCATCAGTTACCCATTCATCGGTAAATTCGGCATTGGGCTCGGTAGCGGAAGTCATTTCAATGCCGGCATCGGCTAATTCGGTATACAAGCCGTCTAACACCTCGGCATTTTCCGGAGTGTCCGGAATTTGCACAAAAATATCACGTTGGTCAACTTGGCCATCTTTTTTGGCCTTATCAACCAGTTCGCGCTTAATTTTTTCAAACTTCACGGCTTCGTCGGCGACTTGCACAGTGTCGTCATTTGCCACGGGCTCCTCCTTGACCGTAATCCAAAGACTTAGATTACGATATATTCGTTAGCTTTAATAAATTATCGAGAACTCGCGCTTGCGCGAGTAAGGTTTGGGTTTCGGCTTCATCGGCGTGCCGCATTGCTTCAGCGAGCACAGCTTTTTTGGTTTTAACGTAATGTTCTACCAGCTTGACCTGCATCCGAGCGGCTTCGTAGTGAAGCTCTGTAAGCTCGAGGTTCTGATAGAGAGTCTCATAGACTAACCGTAAGATCTTAACATAATCACCAAGATTTTGCAACGTGCCGGCATCTAGCGATTCCTCTGTTTGCAGTTTCTGCAGCAGAGTTTGAGCGTCTTGGCTGACCAGCATTTCAGCCTTGAGTGGTTCCAAAAAGCTACGCAAGTCTGTTTGGTGTAGGGCCAGGCTCAGCAAATGGTCCTGGGCTTTCACCACCTCATTATTGACCATAACCTTTGCTGCCTCCTGGACGGCGCGTCGTGGTCGATGCGGCTCGCCTTTTACACCTCGCAATTTGGCCAGCAGTGAGTCGCGACTAACGACCAAAATGTCAGCCAGCTTACCCACGTAATGGTCTTGCTCCACGGCATCGGGCAGTTGCTTGATAACTTTTAATAAAACATCGCTAAACTGGCGCTTGCCGGGGGCTGAAGTAATGTCCAGTAGCTGCCCATAACGATCAATCAGCCAGTCCACCGCATATTGCGGCGTATCGATGGCTGCTTGCCAAGCCTTGGGGTCTTTTTTGACCAGCTCATCGGGATCTTTCCCCTCTGGAATCGTAATAATTCGCAGGCTAACATCAACTTTGGCTGCCAGTGGAATGGCGCGCTCGGTAGCATTCAGCCCAGCTTTATCTTGATCAAAAGCCAGCCGCACATCATGCGTAAAACGACTCAGCGCCTTAAAATGCTGCTCGGTCATGGCCGTGCCAGCGGTGGCTACCGTCTGCGTGACGCCCGCCTGATGGCTGGCAATCACATCCAAGTTGCCCTCAACCACCACGGCGTAGTCGAGTTTGCGAATTGCCTCTTTGGCCAAGTGTAGGCCGTAAACGTGCCGACTTTTGTCGTAGAGCATAGTTTGGGGAGTATTAATGTACTTTGGGGCCTGCGGATCATCTTCAAGAAGACGAGCCGTAAAACCAATCACCCGCCCGACTTGATCTTGAAGCGGAATCATAATCCGGCCACGGAACATATCGCGCGGGCCGCCGTAGCGCTGCGTACTCAGCCCAGCTTGCTTTAGTTCTTGGGGGCTAAATCCCAATTTGCTCAGATACTTGGTCAGGGACGCCTCCTGGTTTGGCGCGTAACCAATCTGAAAGAGGAGCGCCGTCTGCTTGCTGTAGCCACGCGTTTTTAGGATGTATTCCAGCGCCTGCTGGTGTTTTGAGAACTGTACTTGATAAAACTTGGTGGCCCGCTCCAGCGCTTCATACAAACGCTCCTTCTGCTTAGAACGATCACCCCCACTGCGTTGGTACTGGCTGAGATCAATCCCCGCTTTGCGCGCCAGGAACTCTAGGGCACCTTTAAAATCTAGGCCCTCGACTTCCATAACAAAACTGAACATGTTGCCACCCTTGCCGCTGGAAAAGTCGTGCCAAATCTGCTTTTCGGGGCTGACCATAAAGCTGGGTGTACGCTCGTTGCTAAAGGGGCTTAAACCCTTAAAATTGCGTCCGGCGCGTTTAAGCTCGAC